>DAIDTM010000640.1 GCA_027457205.1 Anaerolineae bacterium
AACGAGGTCAATACACTGCCCGGATTTACCGCCATCAGCATGTACCCCAAGCTGTGGCAGGCCAGCGGACCCCCGTACAACCAGCTGATCGACCGACTGATTCAGCTCGCGCTGGAGCGCTACGCCGACAAGCGGAAATCCAAGACGACCTATCAGCCGCCAACGTAACGGAGCCGCGTCATCATGCCACCGCCCAATGCGCGCCGCGCTGCGCCGCGCCGGACAAACCGAAGAATACACACTGCCGCAACTGCCGCGCGCGTTCGCCCGACGCTGCCCGATGTGGCGGGTTTGTGGAATACGCAGCGCGCCAAAATTATCGCGGGAGTATTGACGTTGTTGGTCGCCGGCGTGCTGTTCGAGTTCTTCAACGCCGATCTGTTCTATGTTTATGGATTGCAAACGACCGGTCTGCGCTATTTGACCCAAGCCGAAGTGGAGCGCGCGAGCGGAATTATCGGCTATAATATTTTTTTCATCGACGCACGTTCGGTCGAACGCGCGCTGGCAAAACTGCCCGAAGTGAAATCGGTTCACGTGACGATGGGACTGCCGAACCGCGTCGCCGTCGTGATCGACGAGCGTCAGCCGGAAATAACGTGGCTGCGCGGTACCGAGTCGTACTGGGTCGATGCGGATGGCATCGCCTTCCGCGCGCGCGCGAACCTGCCGCA
Source organism: Anaerolineae bacterium (assembly GCA_027457205.1). Taxonomy (GTDB): domain Bacteria; phylum Chloroflexota; class Anaerolineae; order UBA4142; family UBA4142; genus DAIDTM01. Next base: position 675 of record DAIDTM010000640.1, read on the forward strand.
ATTGCCGTCGATCCGCGATCTGGACCAAACTGCGCTCAAGCCGGGTCAGCCCGCGCCGGCGGATGCGCTTGCCGCCTATCGCGCGCTGCACGCGGCGTGGGACGGCGCGCCGCGCGCGTACGAGTGGTCGGCAGCGCATGGGCTGGGATACACCGACGAGCACGGCTGGAAGATTTATCTGGGCGATGCGACTCAGATGGCGGGCAAGCTGGCGACGCTGCGCGCGCTCGTTCCGCAGCTGCTCAGCCAGAAGACGAAAATAACGTTCATCGATCTGGGTAAGGGCGACCCGTACTATCAATGACAAATGACAAATGAGCAAATGACAATTTTGTCATTTGTAATTGTGGAGCAACTATGTCAACACCCATTGCGGCACTCGATATCGGAACGACGAAAACCTGCGCGTTGATCGGCGAGGTGACAGATGCCGGGGCGCTGCGAATCCTTGGCGCGGGAGTGACCTCATCGCGCGGGGTACGCAAGGGCGTCATTACGGACGTCAAAGAAGCGTCGCAGGCAATTGCCGCTGCGGTCGAGCAGGCAGAGCGCGTCTCCGGCGTTCCGATGGCGGAAGTCTACGTCGGCATTGCCGGCGCGCACATTCAATCGACCAACTCGCGCGGCGTAGCGGCGATTCACAGCGGACGCGGCGTGACGCCGGACGACATCGACCGCGCGATGGAAGCCGCGGAGGCGATTGCCGTGCCGCAGAATCGCGAGATCATCCACGCGATCCCGCGCGGTTATACGCTGGATGGGCAGGACGGCGTCAAGGACCCAGTCGGGATGATTGGCTTTCGTCTCGAAGTGGAGGCGCACGTCGTCACCGGCGCGGCGGCGTCGATTCAAAATGTCATCAAGGCGGTCGAGGGCGCCGGGCTGAAAGTCATCGATCTGGTGCTCGAGCCAATCGCCGCCGGCGAAGCGGCGTTGACGTCGGCTGAAAAAGAAATGGGTGTCGCGCTCGCGGACATTGGCGGCGGCACTACCGACATTGCGATTTTTATCGACGGAAGCATTTGGCATACCGTCGTGCTGCCGACCGGCGGGATTCACATCACGAACGATCTCGCGGTGGGTTTGCGCGCGCCGTTCAACGCGGCGGAAGAAATCAAAATCCAGTACGGTCACGCCAGCCCGCTCCAGATTCCGGAGGATGAATTCATCGACGTTGCCGCGTTCGGCGATGAAGGGCGGCGCACGGTCGCGCGGCGCGAGGTGGCGGAGATCATCAGCGCGCGCGTTGACGAAATTTGCCAGATGATTCTCACCGAGATCAAACGGTCGGGGTACGACAACCTGCTTCCCGCCGGCGTCGTGCTGTGCGGCGGCACGGCAGAGTTGAAGGGCATCAAATCGTTCGCGCGCGAAGTGCTGCAAATGCCGGTTCGCATCGGTCCGCCGCGCGATCTTGAAGGATTCACCGACCGTGTATCGCTGCCGGCGTTTGCGACGACGGTCGGACTGGTCGAGTGGGGCTGGAAGCAGCGCGAGGCGGAGGGCGCGTCAGCGACGCCGCGCGGCGCCACGCCGCGCAAGCCGAATCCAATCGGCGGGCTTTTTTCGTGGGCGAAGAGCGCATTTCTGCCAGGATAAAGTTGAGTTAAAATTGACGTTAGGGGCTTGACAGAAGGCAGTTGTTACGTTAGAATATCCATACTTCCGCAACATCTTGTATCTGCCAGTCCCTTGCGCCACTAGATGTGGGCAACGATGAAAAAGACTAACAACGTTGTGGTTGACGTAAGCAAAGGGGCACATTCTCAAAAAGGCGTTCGCTCGAACGCCGATTCAGCGCGCAGGGAGGTCACCATGGTCGATTCGCAGAAGGACTTTAGCGTCGAGAGCTTTGCGGAAATCAAAGTGATTGGCGTCGGCGGCGGCGGCACCAACGCCGTCAATCGAATGATCGCGGAAGGTTTGCGCGGCGTGAATTTTATCGCGATCAATACGGATAGTCAGGCGCTCGTTCATTCGCGCGCCGCGCAAAAAGTGCGCATCGGGGATAAGCTGACGCGCGGCTTGGGTGCGGGCGGTGATCCGGCAATAGGCGAGAAAGCCGCAGAGGAATCCGCGGAAGAATTGTACGACGCGCTCGTCGGCACCGATATGGTCTTCATCACCGCCGGGATGGGCGGCGGGACCGGCACCGGCGCATCGCCCGTCGTCGCGCGCGTCGCGAAAGAAGCCGGCGCGCTGACGATTGGCGTGGTCACCAAGCCGTTCACCTTTGAAGGCAGTCGGCGGCGCGTCGTCGCGGAAGAAGGATTGAACCGGCTCAAAGAGCAGGTGGATACGCTCATCATCATCCCGAACGACCGCTTGCTCGAAGTGACCGACAAGAATGTTTCGCTGCAAAACGCGTTCCGCACCGCCGACGATGTTTTGCGTCAGGGCATCCAGGGCATCAGCGAATTGATCACGGTGCCGGGTCTCATCAACCTCGACTTTGCGGACGTGAAGACGATTATGGGCACCGGCGGCGCGGCATTGATGGCGGTCGGTCATGGCAGCGGCGAGAACCGCGCCAAGGATGCGGCGGAATCGGCGATCAAAAGTCCGCTGCTCGACGTGACGATTGACGGCGCGCGCGGCGTGCTCTTTAACGTGACAGGCGGCGAAGACTTGACGCTGCACGATGTGTACGAAGCGGCGGAGATCGTGCGCCGCGTCGCCGACCCGGAAGTGAATCTGATTTTTGGCGCGGTCATCAATCCGGAAATGAAAGACGACATCCAAGTCACGGTGATCGCAACGGGTTTTAGCGGAGTTGCCAAACGACAAGCCGGCGCGGGGCAAGCGGTTGGCAACGTGGTCACAGCGCCGGGGCGCAAGACGATCGATTTTCCAGTGCGGCAGTTCGATCGCGAAGACCTGGATATTCCGGCGTTCTTGCGTAAGCGCGGCTAGTCGCGCGGAACGAAAGCAAGGAGTGACGAAGATGAAAAGAATCATCCCCGCTTCGATCTTCGCCGCGCTCGTCACGCTGATCGGTTTGCTCGTCTACGCGCCGTCGGCGTTCGCATTCGATCCGCCGTGGCCCAACGGGATTCCGTGGCCCACCACGGTCCCGTGGCCCACGGCGAATCCATTACAGATTGGCGTACCGTGGTCGCCGCTGGGGCAGCCCTATGTTCCGCCTGCGCCGGCGGCGACGCCAACGCCACTACCGCCAGTCAATCGCGTGTCTCTGCCCATCGTCCCTCCACCCCCCACGCTGCCTGCGCCGACACCAGTTCCGCCTCCGCCGCAAAATATTTCGGCAGTGTCGGCAGTCGTTCCCGCGCCGGCGAATACGGGCAACGGCGTGACGCAATCAAGCGCGTTGAATCCGGATGACACGTGGCGCACTCTCGGCGCGGGTTCCAGCGTGTGGTACCGCATCGGCGCGGATGGCGTTCACATGGACGTGTGGTTGGACTCGAATCCGGCGGGCGGCATGAGTCTCGTCGTCTTTGCGCCGAATGGTTCGAACAAACCGATTGGTAATGGCACGCCCGCCAATGGGAATCCGGCGCGCTTGCAGTGGTCGGGTGGAAATTGGCGCGCGAATGGATTTTGGTACGCGCTGGTGACGAACGGCAATCCGTTCCCGATTCAATACAAACTCGGGCGAAACCAAAACGCCATCGTCAAGACTGAGTGCCACAGTTATTGGGAGTACATCGGAACGAATCACGTTTTCTGGACCATCTGCGATTAGCCGCGCAATCTGCCCACTGGACAACCCGGCGGGAGATCGCGCATTAAACTTTTATAACGGGTCCGGATTTTTAAGGTGAACCTCTTGCGTTCGTCGTCGAGTTATGCTACACTGTGCGTGCGCGAGCCGTTGTGGTAAATTTGGATTGACCCACGACATACGGGGTTTGGGAATCAAGTGATGACATTGCGAGAATCTCCCAAACCCTGTTTTGCGCCCTAGACCGCACATCGATCCCGGAGGTCACCATGCAATGCCCGTATTGCGCGAAAGAGCAAAACAAGGTCATCGATACCCGCGAATCCGATGAGACGATTCGCCGCCGCCGCCAATGCCTGAATTGCGGCAAACGATTTACCACCTATGAACGGATCGCGCAAACCGGGTTGATGGTTATCAAACAGGACAGTCGCCGCGAAGCGTTTGATCGGCAGAAGCTGATGAGCGGCGTCGTCAAAGCGTGCGCCAAGCGTCCCGTACCGATGGAAGCCATCGAGGCGCTGGTCGACGAAATCGAAATGGAATTGCACGCGCTGGGCAAGTCCGAAGTCGATTCGCAAAAGATCGGGCAGATGCTGATGGAACGTCTGCGCGTGCTGGACGATGTCGCGTACGTGCGTTTTGCTTCGGTGTACCGCCGCTTTGCTGATTTGGATTCGCTGGCGATTGAGATTCAACGTTTGAAAGAAAAGAAACAACGCGAGGCGGAAGAACGCCTCCAAGTGAAAATGGCGCTTTGATGAGTCCTCGAAAACTTTTCTGCGTGTTTGAAAATCAACTACGGATTATCCTCGCACCGATTCGGGTGTAAGCCGTTGCGTGGCGACCTCTGAGGGCGGACAGCCGCACCCCAGCGGTTGTCTGCCCTCATTTTTTTTGATTTGCTTTGTGCGCCCGACATTGATCTCAGGAGGAGGAGCCATGGATCAGCGCGTCGATCCCAAGCTGCGTGTGTCTGCCGTCCCCTCGCGCAATACCGCGATGGAATCGCGAACGCGACCACCGATAAACTTGACCCCGAATGCGCGCGTCGTTCTGGAAAAGCGCTATTTGCGGCGCGGTCCGGACGGCAAGCCAATGGAAACACCGGAGGAGATGTTCGACCGCATCGCGCGGACGGTCGCCGAGCCGGACGCGCGCTATGGCGTCGACGCTGCCGCCGCGCGCGACCAGTTCTACGCGCTCCTCACCGAACTCCGTTTCTTCCCCAACTCGCCGACGTTCACCGGCGCAGGCACGCCGCTGGGACAGCTTGCCGCGTGTTTCGTCCTGCCCATCACGGACGATATGGGACGCGAGTCGCGCGGCATCTTTTCGACGCTGCGCGCCGCCGCGCTCATTCAGCAGACAGGCGGCGGCAATGGCTTTTCGTTCTCGCGGCTGCGCCCGCGCGGCGATCACGTGATGACGAGCGCCGGCGTCGCGACGGGTCCGGTTGGTTTTCTGCGCGTCTACGACACCGCGTTCGGCGAAATCGCGCAGGGCGGCACGCGCCGCGGCGCGAACATGGCAGTGTTGCGCGTCGATCACCCGGACGTTTTCGATTTCATCCGCAGCAAGACCGTCGAAGGATCGATCAGCAATTTCAACATCTCGGTCGGCGTGACCGACGCGTTCATGCGCTCGGTCGAGAACGACGAGGATTTCGAACTCATCAATCCGCGCGACCACAAAGTCTGGCGCACCGTCCGCGCGCGCGATCTCTTCGACGAAATCGTCAAGCACGCGCACCACAACGGCGAGCCGGGCGTCCTCTTCCTCGACGCGGCGAATCGCCAGAACCCGGTGCCGCATCTGTACGAACTGGAGGCGACGAATCCATGCGGGGAGCAATGGCTCGGACCTTACGAGAACTGCTGCCTCGGCTCGATCAATCTCGCGCAGCACATCACACCCAACGGCAAACTCGATTGGGCGAAACTGCGCGAATCGACGGAGCTCTCGACGCGCTTTCTCGATAACGTTGTCGACGCGAACAAGTATGTGCCGGCGGTGCCGGAGCTGGCGGAAGCCGCGAACCGCGCGCGCCGCATCGGTATCGGCATTATGGGTCTGGGCGATGTGATGTATCGCCTCGGCGTGCGCTACGGTTCGCCCGCCGGCGAAGAACTCGCCGGGCAGATCATGGAATTCGTCCGTTATCATTCGATGAAGACAAGCGTCGAGCTGGCGCGGACGCGCGGCGCGTTCCCCGCGATCAAGGGTTCGCTGTACGATCCGGAAAATCTGCGCTGGTCGCCGCCCAAACCGCTGGAGCCGTTCACGCGCGACTGGGGACGTCCCGCGATCGATTGGAACGAAATTGTCGCGGGGATCAAGCAGTACGGCATTCGCAACGCGGCGCAGACCACCGTCGCGCCGACCGGTACGATTGCGACGGTTGCCGGCGTGGAATCGTATGGCTGCGAGCCGGTGTTCGCGCTTGCCTACACGCGGCACGTCAACGACAATGGCAAAGACCTGCAGCTCGATTACGTCAGTCCGATGTTCGAGCGCGCGCTGACCGACGCCGGCGTGGACGAATCAACGCGGCAAAAGATTTTCGAGCGCGTGCGCGTGACCGGCACGTGCCAGGGCATCGATGATGTGCCAGAGCAGATTCGTGATACATTCGTCATCGCGAGCGATATTACGCCGGAAGAGCATGTGCGAATGCAGGGCGCGATGCAGGCATTCGTCGACAACTCGCTGTCCAAGACGATCAATTTTCCATCGACCGCAACGGTGGATGAGGTAGCAAAAGCGTACTTTCTCGCGTGGAAGCTGGGCTGCAAAGGCATCACCGTCTACGTCGCCGGCACGCGCGAAAAAGTCGTCCTCGAGACGAAAGAGACCGCCGACGCTGCGCGGAAAACGGGCATCCAGCCCGATGAGCCGAAAAAGCCGCGCCCGCGCCAGCTGCACGGCGCGACGTATGAGATCGCGACGCCGCTCGGCAAGGCGTACGTCACCGTCAATCGCAACGGCAACGAGCAACCGTTCGAGGTCTTTTGCAACGTCGGCAAAGCCGGCTCGGACACCGCAGCGGTCAGCGAGGCAATTGGACGCTTGATCTCGCTCGCGTTGCGCTTGCCGTCGCCGCTCACGCCGACGGAACGGCTGGAGCAAGTCGTTTCGCAACTTGCCGGCATCGGCGGCGGCAGACCGATGGGCTTTGGCTTGCAGCGCGTGCGTTCGCTGCCGGATGGCGGCGCGCAAGTGCTGGCGGAAGACCTGGGGCAGCCGCGCGTGGAGCAGAAAGACGGGAGCGAAGCGAAGCAGCTGCAGCTGTTCAAGGTCGGTGATTTGTGTCCCGAATGTGGTCAGGCATCGTTCGTGAACGAAGAGGGCTGCCGCAAGTGCTACAGTTGCGGGCACAGCGAGTGTTGAGAGAGTGGCGTGAGGTGTGTGGCTAGTGACGAGATGAAGTCACTCGCCACTTTGTTTAAGCCCGCGAATTGTAACTACTCAGCCATCGTTCGATTTATCCGCGAATCACGCGAATCTTCGCTAATTTTTTCTTTTCATTCGCGTTATTCGCGGATAATTTTGCCTGTTCACATGAGC
>DAIDTM010000641.1 GCA_027457205.1 Anaerolineae bacterium
CCGGACGATGCAGCGCGATCATCCGCGGGGTAAAGCCGCTCGTCGTCGCGGTGATGATGACCCGCGCGTTCAATTGCCGCGCGATCTCGCAGGTCGCGTTGCCAATCGCATCTACCAAATCCGTTTGATCCGCGTCGACAATGTGCCGGTGCGCCTTGAAATGATGACTCGCTCCGATGGCGTCCGCGATGCGCGCCATGGTTTCCACCGATTCTACCGGATACTTGCCGCTGGCGGTTTCGCCGGAGAGCATCACCGCGTCGGTGCCGTCGAGAATGGCGTTCGCCACATCACTCGCTTCGGCGCGCGTGGGGCGCGGGTTGTTCATCATCGATTCGAGCATCTGCGTCGCCGTAATCACCGGCTTGCCAATGGCGTTCGCCTTGTGGATAATCATCTTCTGGTACAGCGGCACCTGCTCTGGCGGCGCTTCGACGCCGAGATCGCCGCGCGCGACCATCACCGCATCGCTCGCCTCCAGGATCCCGTCAATTGCGTCGATCGCTTCCAGTTTCTCGATTTTCGCGACAACCGGAATTGTCGTGTCGCGCGCGACCAGCAGCCGCTTCAATTCGAACACGTCTTCCGGATGCCGCACAAACGAGAGCGCGAGATAATCCAGGTCTTGGTCTGCCGCGAAAACCAGATCAGCGCGATCCTTATCCGTCAACGCGGAAATCTTGAGCGGAACGTTAGGCAAATTCACGCCCTTGTGGGGCTTGAGAATCCCGCCCGTCACCACGCGCGTCGCGACGTCCGTCTCGGTTGCGGCGATCACCTGCAACTCGATCAATCCATCGTCGAGCAAAATGCGCTGCCCCGGCTTGGCGTATTGCGGCAGATCTGGAAAATCGACGCTGACGGCGTTGGCATCGCCATCAATGGCGTGGGTAGTCAGGGTGAACGTCGCGCCGGCGGTGAGAGGAATGGCGCCGTTGCGGCAATCTCCCACGCGAATCTTGGGACCCTGCAAATCGCCCATGATCGCCACGATCACGTTTTCTTCTTTAGCGATGCGCCGCACGCGCGCGATGCTTGCCGCATGCGTGGCGTGATCGCCGTGAGAAAAATTCAGCCGCGCCACGTCCATCCCAGCGCGGATCATCGCGCGGACGATCTCGTCGCTGTCGCTGGACGGTCCGAGCGTGCAGACAATGCGAGTGCGTTGCTTCACCGCTTACTCCCGTTTGACCCAAACGAAATTGGCGATCTCGCGGCTCAACGAGGTTGTGCGCGCGCCAACCTGCAACGTCAACGGTCCCTTGAGCGGCGCGACTTCGGTCACTGTAATCCTCGCGCCGGGCATCACGCCGCGCTCGCCCAAATGGTCCAGCACTTCGGCGACATTCTCCGCGTATTCTGAGATTCGCACCACCACCACGCGGTCGTTCCCTTTTGCCGCGCTGAGTTGGAAGACCTTGGCATCCTTCGCCAAGAGACCGCGCGTGTTGCCCGGAATCGGATTCCCGTGTGGGCAGGTGGTGGGATAACCGAGGTGCTTGTTCAACAGTTCCGCGACCTCGTCCGACATCGCGTGTTCCAGTCGATGCGCTTCCGCGTCGGATTTTGCCCACTCCAGCCCCAGCACATCCGTCAGCCATCGCTCCACGATGCGATGCCGATGCTGAAGCCGCTCGGCGATCGACAGCCCTTTGGCAGTCATCTGGATTTCCTTGCGGTTGTCGAATTTGACCAGCCCTTCCCGCACCATGCGCTTGAGCGTCGTCGTCACGGTGGGGCGCGAAACGTGCAGCGATTCTGCCAGCCGCGCGCCGATGACCGGCTGCTCTTCCGCCGCCATCATATAAATAATTTCCAGATACGCTTCTACAGTTGGAGTCGGCATGTTTTTGCCCTCATCCGGAACAAACGTAAGAACTTTGTATATTGACAAGCCAAATTTGTTACATTATACTAACCTAGACGGTTTATATCGTCTTACCTACGGATACGTTCCACTCTAATTATACACAAAAGCCCGTCTATGTAAAGAGCGGAATTCAAAGATATCCCGTCGCCTTAGAGGGGAGGAAGACCCATGACCATTACGCAGACAGTGATCCTGGGCGCCATTGCCGGATTCACGATCTACGTAGGGCTGCCGATCGGTCGAGTCGAACGCATCTCGGATCGGGTCCGCGCGTTCTTGACCATGACCTCGGTCGGGATTTTGATCTTCTTGCTGTTCGACGTCCTTTCCAATGCTCAAGCGCCGATTACAGAAACCCTGAACGATGTGCTTGCCGGCAAAGCCGGAGTGGGAGATTTCGCTTCGCTCGTCGGCGTCTTTGTTGTGGGATTGTCCGTAGGTCTGCTGAGTCTCGTCATCTTTGAAGCGCGCTGGCTGCGCGCTAAAAGCGAACACGCCGCTGCGCTGTCGCCGGCGCGCTTGGCGATGATGATCGCAACAGGGTTGGGTCTGCACAATTTTTCCGAGGGGCTGGCGATTGGACAGTCTGCCGCGGGCGGTCAGATCGCGCTAGCGGGATTGCTCATTGTTGGATTCGGTCTGCACAATGCCACCGAAGGATTTGGGATCGTCGGTCCGTTGGCCGGGACGAAACCTTCGTGGAGCTTTTTGGCATTGGCGGGGATGGTGGGCGGCGGTCCCACGTTCTTGGGAACGATTGTCGGCTACAGTTTCGTTTCCAAGCCCCTGTCGATTCTGTTCTTGTCGCTAGCGGCAGGCGCGATCCTTTTCATCATCGGAGAACTCTATCACGTGGCGCGTCGTCCTGACGTCAAATCGACCGCGATGGTGGGTTTGCTGGTGGGTTTTTTTCTTGCCTACGGAACGGACCTGGTGCTGAAGATCGCCGGCGCTTGATGCTCAGCTGCGGCGTCTGAAACGGATCGAGGGATGGGTATGACTCATCCCTCGATTTTTTTACACCTGCTCCGCGAGGATGATCGCCTCGGCGACTTCGCGCATCGATTTGCGCGACGTGCGCGCCTGATGCTGGATGCGCGTGAACGCGTCCTGTTCGCCGATGCTGTGCCGCTTCATCAAGATCCCTTTCGCGCGCTCGACCAACTTGCGCGTCTCCAACGCTTCTTTCAGCCCGCCGATTTCCTCGTACAGCACCGCCTTTTGCAGTTCGCCGGCTGCCACATCCGCGATGATCGACAGCAGTTCGATTTCATCTTTGGAGTACTCGCGCCCCTCGCGCGTCTGCACGTTGATCGCGCCGATCACTTGACCGCGCGAGACGAGCGGCACCGCCAGCAGCGACTGAAACATCGATTCTTTGGTTTCCGGCAAATACTTGAAATGCGGATCGCGCGACGCGTGACTGGCGGCAACCGGTTTGCCGGCTTTTGCCGCGTAACCCGTCAAGCCCTCGCCGAATTTTAGCCGCGCGTGACCGACCGCGCCTGCGGCAAGACCGGTGGTGGCTTTGAGCAGTAGAAATTCGTCGCCGTCGTCCAGCAGATAGATCGAGCAGGAATCCACATCCATCGCCCGCGCGATCTTGCGCGTGATCAGCGCGAGGATTTGGTCGAGCGACCACGCCGCGCTGATTGCGCGGGTGATTTCGCGCAGCGCGGCAAGCTGCGCCGGAAACTTGTCCGCCGCCGCTTCATCCAATGTCATGCTCCGATTATAGAAGAGAGGCAAACATTCGTCAAGTGATCGACACGCGCGCGTTACGCGCTCAATTTGTTTTCGTGGGAGAATGTGGTATAATCGCACTCAGTAATTTAGGAGTTGGAAATGGCAAGAAGAGCAAAATCCAAATCGCAAAAGAGAAACTGGCGCTGGTACGCGTCGATGGGGCTGAACGGTCTCGTCGCGCTTAGCATGGTGCTGTGC
>DAIDTM010000642.1 GCA_027457205.1 Anaerolineae bacterium
GCCCCTTTTTGGGTGTCGGTTGGGCTTAGCTTGATTGCCGCAATCGTCCTGTGCTTCGCCCCGGAGGATCCAACCACCTCGTCGATGAACGTGAACCTCAAATGGATGACGCAGATCGTCAAGGCACCGTTGCTCTTGCTCGCCAGTGGAGTGGGAATCATCCTGTACTTTGCGACCACCGCGACCGTCCTTGGATTCACGCCAGTTCTGGCAGAGCGTCTGGGCGCAACGCGCACCGAGTTGGGATTGCTCACCGCGGCCGCGCTACTGAGCTGTGGCATCGCTACGCTTTTTGCTCCACGCCTGATCAGACTCCTAGGACTGCGGGCAGCACTGCTGACTGGATTGGCTGTGGTGATGCTCGCCATCCTGGCTACACCGTTCGTTCCGAGCATCGGTCTACTCGCTCTCCTGCAGGTCGTGGGAGGAAGTGGGCGCGGGCTATTGCTTCCAATGCTCATGGACCTGGCGATTCAAGCCGTCGCTGCCCACAAACGAGCCCCGGCGATGGGGATATTCCAGGCCGCCTATGCGTTTGGAATGTTTATCGGTCCGCTCACCAGTGGTATTGTCGCCGACCTCATGGGACTCGATGCCGTTTTTTATCTTTGCGGTGGTCTATGTCTGATCGGACTTGTGTCGGCGTTCCTGGCGACCGCGCATCCAGAGCTACGGCGAGCCCTGGGAACTCGCGAAGGATCCGCGCTAGAGTCCAAGGCATAATCTCCCGAGAGCGATTACGGCGAAGAGGTCAACCTTTGCTCGCCCTGTACAGTGATCACGGAAAGGATGCCAAATGATTGGTAAAGGTTCGGTCGCTGCATGGCTTACCGCCGATGACGTAGAATCCATCCTCGCGTCGGGTCTCGACCCGCTCCCGATTGACCACAAACACGTCCTCGTCATCATACCGGACGGGACGCGCACGGCGCCGATTCCGCTCATGTTCCGCTTGCTCTATGAACAGATAGGGCGGCGCGCTGCGCGGCTGGACTATTTGATCGCGCTCGGCACGCACCCACCCATGCCATCAGAAGCTCTCGATCGTCTAGTCGGCATCCCCGCTTCCGAACGCACCGTGCGTTACCCAAATGTTCAAATCTTCAACCACCGCTGGGACGAGTCCGAAGCACTGCGCCTGGTCGGCACGATCTCGTCCGAAGAAATGGAACGGCTCACCGGGGGATTGATCAATGGCGATGTCCCTGTGCGGCTCAACCGACTAATTAACGAGTACGATCACGTCATCATCTGCGGGCCCGTATTTCCGCACGAGGTCGCTGGCTTCTCCGGCGGGTACAAATACTTTGTCCCCGGCATCGGCGGCCCCGAGATCCTAAACGCGACGCATTGGCTCGGCGCGCTCGTGACGAGCTTACGCACGATCGGCGTCAAAGACACGCCGGTCCGACGCGTCATCCATCGCGCGGCGGAGTTCGTTAGTACGCCCGTCGTCTGCCTCGCAATGGTGCTCCAAGGCGACGCGCTACACGGTCTCTACATCGGTGAGCCGGTCGAAGCATGGAGCGCGGCAGCCGACCTGTCGGCTAAGCTGAACATCATCACCGTGCCGAATCCGTTCAAGCGCGTGTTATCCGTCCCATCCACGATGTACGATGACCTGTGGACGGCCGCCAAGGCCATGTACAAGACCGAGCCCGTCATCGCGGACGGCGGCGAAGTCATCATCTACGCGCCACAGATCACCGAGATCTCCTATACGCACGGCAAGCTGATCGATCAGGTGGGCTATCACGTGCGTGACTATATCCTAAAGCAGTGGGACCGCTTTAGCGACGTGCCGGGCGCAATTCTGGCGCACAGCACTCATGTCAAAGGATCAGGCACGTACGAGGCCGGCTTCGAAGTTCCGCGCATCCGGGTCACGCTCGCGACCGGGATTCCGGAAGGACGCTGTCGCCGCGTAAACCTGGGCTACGCGGACTATCGGATGATCGATCCGAAAGAATGGGAACACCGCGAGGCAGAAGGGATCCTGGTCGTGCCGCACGCTGGCGAAATACTGTATCGGGTCGCGTGAATCGCTCTGATCCGCTTTCGCCTGATACAGATTCAGATACATGTTCACGCGTTACCTAACCCTGGCACTTGTGTAACCACCAGAGCAGCATCCTATAGCGAATTTGTCAAGGGGCTTCCTGCCCAAAAGTAAGCAACCAAGGCGGTTCAGTTCTACTTGGCACCGACGTAATTCAGGACCCTGTTCAAGTTCATGCTGTTAGGGGCCGCTCAAAAATAACTATCGATTTTTGAGCAGTGGTTTGATCGTGTAATTCCATTGTGGCAGTGTCGCATGTTTGTTCAGAGTCAAAGCCGCCATTTGTTCCTTCGAGATTTTGATTTTGGTCAGATAAACTTTCCGAGTCAGCGTGGCTTTAACAACCAAACCTGTGTCCGTGCGGATCGCCTCAATCAGATGAATCATCTTATCGTAACTGGTCAATGGTTGGCCTGCCCAGTTGCAACTGATGAAGCTGAAGAGACGATGATCAGCGGGATTCCATTTTGATGCGCCCGTTGGATAATGACACCCGGTCACTTCCAAGCCATGGGGATTCACGAAACCATGTTGGAGGGTGTATTTCCACAAACGCGTCCGATAGCCGTTGCTTCCGCCGCCATCCGCTAGAATGAGCAAAGCCGGTGCATGCGGATAATCGAACTGACCATAGGCCGTCCACCACCACTGAATCGCCTCCACCGCGATATCCTGCGGTTGCATCAGTTCCTTGAACTTCGCCACCAGGACGGTCATCAACTTCGTCTCCCTCGGCTGGGTCGGCTCGGTGCGCAGGATGGCGAGCGGCAAGCGCAACCGTTGTTGACCGATTTGACCCACGCGTCCGCCAAGTCCCAAGACGATGGCGGGCAGCGCTTTGCCGGCTCGATGATCGTAATGAGTGGTCGGGCAGTTCTGGAGGCGGGGACGCCAAAAGCCTGTCAGGTCTACGGCCACCGCACAGTAGCCCGCATGATAACGGGGTTGCCAACGTCCAGCGTGGAGTACGGTGGCTTCCCAGTTCACAATCAATTCGCCAATGCTCCAGCCCCCTCGCCGTAGGGCCTGCCAACCTCGCCGCACGGCGGCGTCGGGTAGCCCCAGATCGTGCAGACCTGGGATGACCGCGCCCCGGCTGACCAGAAGGCGACCGCTGACCATCATCCACAGGAGGTGCAACAACGCGAGGTTCATGCCCACCGGCAAGGTCTGCACCACATCGCACAATAAGGTCATCGTTTGGGTAATCGGCTGGCTCATGGAGTCGAGGTCCTCCGCTGGGATTCGAGACCCCCACTAGCTTACACCCAATTCAAGTTAGCCGAAAGTAAAGTTGGAGGTGCAAAACTGGAATGATTTGATGCCATCGGAAATCGTGGATGACTCTGGCATCAATGGTCAGGAAATGCTGGCATACGCCAAAACTCCTGGTCCCGACCTCGCAGGCGTCGTGTCCAATTGGAGCGAGCCGGATTTCATGCAAACCCTTCACACGGGCAGAGACCCGAGCGATCACCACCTGTCTTACGGAATGTGCGGGCTAACCCAGATCGACCAGTGAGTCACGACGTTTGGTTCGACCCCGCATTGGTTTACCGCTCAACCAGTTTCCGGTTGGCGCGCCCCGGTTTTTCTTCGATTTCTGCAAAGATTGCGACGGCATGTTTTTGCGCCGTTGCGAGGTATTTGCATTGTTCTCATTCTTGGAGTATCTTCACCTAGAATGAGTACAGGCAGAGGCGGTATCACTGCGAAAAACATACGTCGATCAAGCATTGCTATTGTTCTACTCGCCTGGCTCGCCGCATGCGCGTCTCCTGCGCCTGCGCGGGTCTTGACAGCAGCTCCTCGCCCGACGACCGTACCTTCGGCAACGCCTACAGCCACAGCGGACGCGCCGGTGCAGCCGCTCAAACCAAACATCGCGCCGCTCCAAGTGCCCAAGCCAACGGTCACGTCGCTAAGTGCCCGAAACGGCAACTGCCAATGAAGGCATTCGCAAGATCAAACACGTTGTCATCATCATGCAGGAGAATCGCTCGTTCGACAATTACTTTGGCACGTACCCCGGCGTGGATGGCATCCCGATGCGGAACGGCGTGCCAACGGTCTGCGTTCCCGATCCTCTCACCCATCGATGCGTCCAGCCATTCCACGATCCGAACGACAAGAACCTCGGCGGACCGCACGCCGCGAGCGATGCGACTGCGGACATCGACGGCGGCAAGATGGATGGTTTCATTCGGCAGGAAGAAGCCGGGCGCAAGGTCGTGTGCGCTAAGTCGTCAGACCAACCCTGTTCACAAACACAACCCGCGCCCGACGCGATGGGGTGGCATGATGCGCGCGAGATTCCGAATTACTGGACGTATGACGGCGCGCCAGCCGGATTATACGTGGACGGACCTCACCTATCTGCTCCACAAGAACCAGATGAGCTGGGCGTACTACGTGGCGGAGGGGACTCTGCCCGACTGCGAAGACGATCAGATGTTATGCGCGCCCAAGCCGCAGAAAGCTGGGACGCCTAACATTATGAATCCACTGCCCTGGTTCGTTACCGTGCATCAGGACATGCAACTCGGCAACATCCAAACACTCGATCATTTCTATGCGGCTGCAAAAGACGGCACACTACCTGCCGTGTCGTGGATCGTACCCAATGGCAAGACGAGCGAGCATCCGCCGGCATTGATCAGCGATGGGCAAGCGTATGTCACGGGCTTGACCAATTCGATCATGCAGGGACCCGCGTGGGACAGCACCGCGATTTTTCTAGCGTGGGATGACTGGGGAGGTTTCTACGATCACGTTGTCCCACCCAAAGTGGACGAAAACGGTTATGGTCTGCGCGTGCCGAGTCTCGTCATCAGCCCATACGCCAAGAAAGGGTACATCGATCATCAGACGCTCAGTTTCGACGCGTACCTGAAATTCATCGAAGACGATTTTCTCGGCGGGCAGCGGCTAGACCCGAAGACAGATGGTCGCCCCGACCCGCGCCCCAGTGTGCGCGAGAATATACCGCAACTTGGCGACTTGGTGAATGATTTCGATTTCAATCAGCCGCCGCGTCCGCCGATGATTCTGCCCCTGAATCCCGAACCGGGTCCGGCATCGATCCCAGGAATGTAATCACGGAGGGCTTACGAGTTTGCAACAACCCGCAAGCCCTCCGTCGCGTCGATCGCCATTCGGAGATGGCTTTCACTCGCTTTGCCATCGAAATAGGTCTACCACTCGACCAGTTTCCAGATTTCCGGTTGCAGCGCCCCGGTTTCTTCTCCGATTTCCGCAAAGATCGCGACAGCTTGCTTCAAGTGCTCCATCGCCTGCTCCGATTGTCCAGCTTGGTGCAGTAGGTCAGCGAGATTGTTGTGCAGGGCAGCTTGACGGTGGCGGTCGCCCTGCGCTTGGCACAGCTCGAGGGCGGTCTGCGTCAGTTCGATGGCGCGCGCGGTTTCGCCGCTGGCTCTTCCGCGAGCGCGAGATTGTTGAGCGCCGCGACGCGAATGCCAGGATCGTCCAATCGTTCCGCAAGTTTGACGCTCTGCTCCAAGTGTTCGCGCGCACGCGCCTGATCGCCGCGACTGCTCGTGAGAATCCCCAGGATGTTGTGCACCTGCGCGAGCGCGCGGGTGTCGTCCGTTTGCCGCGCCAGTTCGAGCGCGCGGCGCGCGAGCGATTCCGCTTGCTCACCGTGATCTTGCGCGTGGGCGGTCCGGCTCCAATCCGCAAACAGCCGCGCGCGCGCCGACGGTGGCATCCTTCCCCAGCGCGTCGAGTGTGGCTTGAAAGTGTTTCTCCGCTAGTTTCCATTCGCCGCGCCGATGATGCAGGTTGCCGCGCTTGTGCTCAAGCGCCGCATCGATTTTGGGCGCGAGCAATTTTGCCGCGGTCTCGTACGCGTCGAATGCCGCGCCGTAATCCCCTTTGAGAGTTTCCAGATCGCCGATCGCGATGTTTAGTGTCGCTTGTTCGGGATGATTTAGATGAAGCGCGGCACGGAAATGCGCGAGCGCTGCGGCGTTCGCGTACAGCGACCGCGCATGTTCGCCGGCGAGTTTAAAGTACTCGGCGGCTTGGGCATCCTGCCCGGCTTGATTGTAATGATGCGCGATCTGCGCGGCGAGCGCGCCGGTCTGGTGTTGGAGCCGCGCGTGCGTCGCGAGCGATTCCGCGACGCGGCGATGCAATAGCCACCGCCGCGCAAGCAGCGTTTCCTCGTACACCAGCGCGCGCAGTTTCTCGTGCGCGAAATCGTACGACCACGCGCGGTCACCACCGGCGATTTCCTTGACCAATCCTCGCGCGATCAATTCCTCCAGCGCGGCAACCGTCTCTTCCTCGCTTCGCCCACTCGCCTCGCGCAGCGTTTCAAAATCAAATGAACGACCGATCACGGCGGCGGCATTCAGCAACTGCACACCGGTCTCGCTCACGTCGAGCAAACGCGCGTGTAGCATTTCACGCGCGGAACCGGGCAGCGACCAATCGCCTGCCGTGTGATGACCAAGGTCACTTTGATCGCGCTGAATCGTCGCAAGGTATTCCACGATGAAAAACGGCAACCCTTCCGTTTCGCGATAGAGCCGCTCGCCCATATCGCGCGGCACGCCGGGCGAAGCGTCGACTAGTTCCATCACTTCCGAAGCGTTCAGGCGCGCAAGATCGATCACGGTCGCGAGCGCGGCGCGCCGCGCGAGATGGGCGAGCGATTGACGCAGGCACTGGCTTGCCGGCAACGCATCGCCGCGCCACGTGCCGAGGATGCACATTGGTCTGTCGCGCAGCCGCTCGACGATGTACGTTAGCAGATCGAGCGACGCCGGATCGATCCATTGCAAATCGTCTATAAAAAGAACGCCCGGCTCCGCGCCGCGCAACATCGCGACCAAAACCTGGCTGATTCCCTCGAAGAACCGGCTCTGCGCGCCGGGACTGTCGAGTGGAGGAAGCTGAGGCAGACCGGGCACAAGCGCGACAAGTTCCGGCAGTAAACGCACCGCCTCGCTGACGAAATGCGCCGGCACCTGGCGTAGCCGTTCAACATGATTCGATTGATTTGTCGCTGCGCGCAGCGCTTCGATGAACGGACCGTACGCGAGATTCGTTTTGCCTTCGTAGCAGCGCGTCGCGATAACGATCGCGTTCCTGGTTCGCGCTTGATCGAGAAACGCTCCTGCCAGCCGCGTCTTGCCAACGCCGGCTTCGCCTTGCAAAAGGATGAACTGACCGTCGGCGCGGATTTTGCCGTACGCGTGGGCGAACGCGTTCCATTCTTCTGAGCGACCGACGAGAGGGTACTGCTGGGAAGCGGTGGTGCTGGGGAGCGATGGAGATATTTGCTCCCCCGCGCCCGTGCTCCCCGTCCCCGCTCCTGATTGCGTTGTACAATCGCGCGGTTTCCTCCAGCGGCTGGACGTCCAATTCTTTTTGGAGGACGCGCGACAATTCCTGGTATTGGCGCAGCGCGGCGGCGCGTTGATTCGTCTGCGCGTACAACTGCATCAGATGCCGGTGCGCCGGCTCGTGTAGCGGGTCGAGCGCGAGCCAGCGCCGCGCGTACACGATCGCGTGATCGAATTCGCGCTGCGCGGTGTGATGGCGGACGAGTTTTTCGAGCGCGCCGGCAAGCTCGCGGCGAAGCGTCTCGGTCTGGAAGAATTGCCATTCGTCGAACGCCGGGCTGTCGCGGAGCGTAAAGCCAGCCATGAAATCGTCTTGGTAGAGCGCGGCGGCTTCGGACAGCGGCGTGACGCAGCGCGCACACGTTTCGTTCGCGGGATGACCGTGAGTGGCGCAGTCCGCCAGCCGTTTATGGAATTCGTCGACATCGACGTAGAGCGCGGCGTTTGCCGCGAGTCCAATTGCTTCGCGGTCGATCTCCAACTGTTC
This sequence comes from Anaerolineae bacterium, assembly GCA_027457205.1. Taxonomy (GTDB): domain Bacteria; phylum Chloroflexota; class Anaerolineae; order UBA4142; family UBA4142; genus DAIDTM01. The sequence goes on from DAIDTM010000642.1 coordinate 7,919, forward strand.
GCCGGCGAGTGCGCGATGCAAGACCGAGAGCGTGCGGCGGAGCGCGGCGCGCGCGGGTTTGATCGTATTCGCTCCAGAACAGCGTGGCGAGCGTGTCGCGGCTGTGGCTCTGCCGCGTGACGGCGAGATAGGCGAGGAGCGCGAATGCTTTGCGTGTGTCGAACTCGACCGGCTTGCTGTCGCGTTCGAGGCGCGGCGCGCCGAAGAGGAAAAGAAGTGGAGTAGTGAGCGCACGCTTTCTCACGCCGGGCATTATACTTGAATCGATGTGGCTTCGCAATGGGTATTTCCGTAACCTTTGTCGTAACGTTTTCAAGACGGCGCCGGTGTAGGATGCAGATGAAAAAATGGAAAGATAGCGAGGGGAGAATGTCTCAAACCAAAAGTGCGATCTCGAGTACGCGTATAGGCAATGTGGCGGTCGACGGACTGCTCGGCGGTCTCGGCGCGGGAACCGTCATGTTGCTCTTTCTACTCATCGCCGAATTGATCCGCGGCGTTGGACCGGCGACCGTCCTCGCGCGATTTGATCTGGGGAGTACGACGTCGCCGCTAACGGGCGCGCTGACGCATCTGGCAGTGGCGGGCGTCTATGGTCTCGTATTCGGGATCGCGTGGGCGCTAACCGCGCTCAACAAATTACCCGCCGTATTGACCGGTACAATCTACGGATTCGCGCTGTTTGTTCTCGCGGAGGCGGTGATGCTTCCGGGGACCCATTCGGCGCTGCTCGCGATTCCGATTTCGAGTTTTGCCCTCGCACGTCGTCTACGGAGCAACCTTGGGATGGTTCGTCGATCGGGCAGCCAAGTAGCATTGCCGACCGCAACGTGTCGAAACGCCGGCTCTCGTTGGATGTCCTCATAGCTGTCGTGTCCAACGACAGCGTAGTCATTTTTTCGATTTCGTTAACTTGGATGAGTCCAACGATAATATCGTAGACAGTTTGCGACGTCGGTGCGAGCGACGAAACTCGGGACGTAACGGCCGTACCGGTTCCGCTATTTCGTGGCGCAAGGTCTTGAGCCGGCGCCAAGGTTCTTGCGCGGAACGCTGAGGAT
>DAIDTM010000643.1 GCA_027457205.1 Anaerolineae bacterium
GCTGAGCCACCGATTGGTCGGAAATTCGACCAGACCCAGACCGGCGTACTTCCAATCGCGCGGGAAGAAAAGCAGGTCCGGCGATTGTTCCATGTGATCGCCGTGGTACAGCTCCTTGCCGCGATAAACTTCGCCGACGAAAGGTTGTCCTGTGCCCGGCTCTTTCAATTGCTTCAAATCGGCGATGAGCTGTTCCAGAACGCGATCGTACTCTGCCCCGGCTGCCACGATGCCTTGCGGTTCGCGTCCTTTCAGATTGACAAAGACCGGTCCGGAGTAACCGTTGGAATACGCGCGCGTGCGCGACCAATCCACATCGCGAAATGACAGGAACAAGTTGCGATTCACACGCTGGATGATCGTCGTGTTCTTGCGCACCTGCGAGCGCATCGTGTTTCCAAAGCCCAGTTTGCGTAGGAAACCATAAAAGTTCAGCGGCGTAAAGCCAAGTCGATACAGCATATAGCGCAACTGGGACAGCGGGTTACGCTTGAACTGGATATACCCGCGCTCGATCAGCCAGGCATTGACTGACATGTACGATTCCATCGGCCCAAAGCCGTGGTCGGACATGATGACGACGTTCGTGTCTTCGCCTACTTCCTGAATCAATTCGCCGACCGCGTGGTCTAGGTCGCGATAGCAATCCTTGATCGCGTTCGCCAGAGTGGCGCGCATCGGCTCGGGATACGCCGCCGCGCCCGTCTCCATATTCCGCCACATAAAGTGCGACATGATGTCCGAACTCATAAAGATCGAGACGAGAAAATCCCACGGCTGACGATTCATCAGATAGCGCGTCACTTTCAGGTTGGTCTGGATCAGCGAGCGCACGTCCTGGACGAACTGCAGTTCCTGCCCGGGCGAAAACATCCCGGGCGGAGCAAAGTTGAATTCGGGAATCGCCTTTTCTACTTCGGCTTGCAGTTCGCGCGGCCAAGACGCGTCCTTCGCGCTGGCGGGCGTCGAGAGACCACTAATCATCGCGCCGTTGACTTGCTCCACCGGGTACGTGAGCGGAACGTTGAACACGACGACTCGGTACCCTGCCTCGCTCAACAAGCGCCACACCGAAGGTCCGTGGCGATGGCTCGCGTTTGCCACATACGTTTCGTAACTATTCTTTTTGTGACCGGTGAAATCGAACAGACCGTGCTTGCCCGGATTCGTGCCGGTGAGGAACGAACTCCAAGCCGTTGGCGTGATGGGTGGACGGATGGTGCGGAGCGCGCCGTACGCCCCAGATTGCATTAGTTTCTTGAAGGTCGGCAGTTCGCCTTGCTCCGCCCACGGACGAATGAGGTCTAACGTCGCTCCGTCCAGTCCAATCACCATGACGCGTCGAGTTTTTATGGCTTCCATATCGTTGTTCTATCCTTTCGATTCAATGTCGATTAGCCGAGATAGCCCAGGGCTTCCAGCCGGTCGCGAATGATCTTCTCATCTTCTTCCGACATCACCGGCATGGTCGTCCGCATATCCGCGACCTGATCCGCATCGCGATACGCGATCTTGAGCTGCGATTTGAGTTCGTCGCTCAGCGCGGCTGCCAGCGGCTGCCCATCCATGCTTGTTGGAATCGGTACGCCCATCAGCGCGAGCACTGTCGGTGCGACGTCGCAGAGGGTGGCGTTCTGGATCGCATAGCCGGGGCGAACGCCAGGTCCGTGCAAGAAGAGAATGCCGTCCATACGATGCGTGCCGGTGTGATCGGAACTTGGCTCCAGCCAGCGGTTGGAGGCAAAATCGTGCAGACCATACGCCTGATTCTTCCAGTCGCGCGGTTCAAACATCAGATCGGGCGCGCGGTCGGCGTACGGACCGAAAAACAGATCGCGCGACCGAAGGATCTTGTCGACAAAAGGTTCGCCCGTCGCGGGATGACGCATCGCGCGCAAGTCGTCCGTCAATCGCTTCAGCAGGGCTTCGTACTCCGCGCCCGGCTCAACGCACCCTTGCGGCTCGCGCCCCTTCAGATTGACAAAGATCGGCGTGCCAAAGCCGGCGGCATACGCCGTGGTGCGCGACCAATCGACATCGTTGAAGGATAGGAACGCGCGTTTGATCATTGCGTCGAGCTTTGCTCGATTTTCGCCTGCTGCCTCTTTGACCTGACCGCCCAAGCCGAGCGCGCGCAATGTTTCCAGAATCCGCAACGGCGTGATTCCCAATCGATACATCAGGTACTTGAATTGAGTGAATAGATTTCGCTTGAATTTCAAATAACCGCGCTGTGCCAGCCACGCATTCAAATGCAAATAGTTCTCCTGCGGCCCAAAACCGTGGTCGGACACGACCAAGACATACGTGTCGTCGCCGGCAGTCGCCAGAAACTTGGCGATGATCTCATCGGCTTGCTGATAGACGCGTTGAATCGCGTGAGCGACGGCTTCTTTGGCTGCTGGATCATCGCTGTGGAGCGACGCGCCCTCCGTCGTCATATACTTCCACATCACGTGCGACACAATATCGGAGCCGATAAAAACGGTGAATAGGAAATCCCAGTCTTGCTGGCTCGTCACGAACTGGGTCCCCTGGAGCGTCATCTGGTCCCAGTTCAGTACGTCCTGCACGAATTTGGCTTCCTGCCCTTTCGAAAAGATGCCCGGCGGATAAAACCCAAAGCCCGGCACCGCTTGCTTGAGTTCAGCCAGAAGATCGCGGGGCCACGTGGCATCGGTGGCTTGGTTGGGCGTGAGCAGTCCGCTCACCATCGTGCCGTTGACTTGATCGGGCGGATAGGACGCCGGCAAATTGAAAACGTTCACGCGGTAGCCCGCCTCGCTCAGCAAACCCCAAACCGTCGCGCCGTGCCGGTGCGTCGTGTTCACCAGCATGGTTTCGTAACTTCCTTCCTGCCGCATGAAAAAATCGAACAGACCGTGCTTGCCCTGATTCATACCGGTCGCCATCGTATTCCACGCCGCCGGCGTGACGGGGGGCATTGTGCTTCGCATTGGTCCCCACGCGCCTTCCTTCATCAGTCGCGCAAAAGTTGGCAGCAAGCCCGCCTTGACCCACGGACCGATGAGGTCTAGCGTCGCGCCATCGAACCCGATAATCATCACGCGACGAGACGCGGACTTGCCGTTGTTAGCTGTCGGCATTTATTTCCCCTCTCCCAAAGAATTCGTATTTTTCACTTGAACCGTAACCTGATACCATGGTTTGTAGTTTCCACTCGGATTGACGACCGTCAAGCGCAATGTATATGTGCCGTCCGTCCAATTTGTCGTGTCCCACGTTGCCAGCGCGTCGTTCGTGACCGGCTGCTTGGACAGTGTGAGCGGCGTCCATTCCGTCGGCTGTGCACCTGCGCCGATTTCGATTTTGTAGTAGCTAAAGCCAGGTTGGAGGATGATGCTGTTTCCATCCGCCGTACCAACTATCTTGACGGTGCCGGATATGACCGCGCCTTGATCCGGAAAACTGAAATGATCGTGGTTCAAATCGGCTAACAGCGTCTGGTCGTCCTGCGAATTCGATCCCATCGCGATGGTCTGTCCCAGCGCGCGAACCGCACTCGCTTGACCGGCATCTTGCTGCACGTAGAGGACGCCGAGATGCCGGTACGCATCGACATTGGTCGGAGCCAGTTGCAGCACGCGCTGCCAGGTCTCGATGGCTTTGCCGTCCAGGTGGAACGCTTCATAGAACATCGCCAATTGGATCTGCGCCTGAACGGAATTGGGTTGAGCGGCCGCGGCGGCTTCATACTGCGTCTGAAGACTGCCGCTCAAGCCGGTGCGAAGCGTGTACTCTCCCAACTGAAGATTGCAGTCTCTAGTCGCTTTTTTGAAAGGAAATGGACAGTCGTTCACGCCGACGGCAGGCGCGCCATAGCGTTGATGAGCATACGCATGGAAAAGTTTGGCGTACACCTGCGGTTGTGTGCCGTCGATGCGGACCGCCTGTTCGTACAAGCTGATCGCCTGATTCGAATTGTCCACCGGTTTGAGCAGGAACAAATCACCCTCGTCGAGGTAAGAATCGATGAAGGTCGGGTCGCTGGTTTGGGCTTGCTGGTAGTACTGCTGCGCCGCGTTCAGGTTGCCCGACGCATCGTAAACCTGCGCGATTTGAGTCAGGATCAGCGCGCTATCCTCATGCCATACTGGCAGCGCGTCTTGCAATGTGGCAAGCGCAGATCCCATGTCGAAGTGAGCGGTATATGCCTGAGCCAGAAGTACGCGCGCTTGCAAATTAGGCGAAACCGGCACACCCTGGAAGGCGGCAATTCGCGCTGAACTGGGATTGATCTGTCCGGCGATTTCCGAGCGCAATTTCTGGACGGCTTGCTGCGCGACCGCAATCGCGTCCGGACTGTCGTTCTGCGCCAAGTAAATGTTTGCCAGAGAACGATACGGTTCCAAGTTGGTCGGATCGGCGACGATGGCTTGCCGGTGCAGCGCGATCGCTTGATCGAGATTGCCTGTGGCAGCCAACATCCTCGCCTGAGCGATGAAAGGATCCGCCGAACTCGCATCGAGACTGGACGCCTGGCGATAATCGCTCAGCGCCGCGTCCGTCTTGCCCAACACTTGGAGCGCTTCGCCTCGACCAAGATATGCCGCCGGGAAATTCGGCGTGACCGCGAGTCCCTGGTTCAGGACGCTGACCGCCTGGTCGAATTTGCCCTGCACTTGCAAAACTTGCGCGAGCGCGGCGTAACCATCGGCGTCTCCGGGCAAGCGATGCGTGATCTGCTGATAGATCGTCGCCGCGCCATTGAAATCGCCGGCGACTTGCTTCGCCAATGCCGACGCGAACAATGGCGCTGAATCGCCGGGCAGCGCCGCACCGAGCCAACGCGCCGCTTCTTGACTGCCCAGGTCAGGTCGGTTTTCCAAAAGATAAACGGTCACGATGCCCTGATGCGCCAGATCATTGCTCGGCTCTTGCGCCAACGCCTGTTGATACGCCGACAGCGCGCCGTCCCAGTTTCGCCGCCCCGCGTAGTAATCGCCCAGCGCCACATACGGCGCAGCCAGTCCTGGCGCGGCGGCAATGGAGTCCTTCAACGCTTGCTCCGCCTTGTCGAATTGCGCTTGCCACGCGGACGCCTGAGCCAGCGCGATGCGCGCCGCCACATTTCCCGGTTCGAGGTTCGCCGCCTGCTGATACGCCAGTGTCGCCGTCACCACCTCGCCGCGTCGCAAGAGGTAGCTTGCCGCGCCGACAAACATATCGACGTTGCCTGGATTTGCCGCCTCGCCGGCTTGCCATTGCGCCAGAGCATCGGCTTGACGATCCTGCATCTCCAACGCGCGGCTTGCGCTGTTGTAACCGATGGGATCGGTGGGCGATACCTGGATCGCGTGCTGGTACGCATGCTGCGCTAGAGTCTGCTGCGCTTGCGATGCTTGCCAATCGCCGAGAGCAATCCAGGCTTGGGCAGACGCCGGCGCGGCGTTGACCGCCGCTTGAAATTGCACCAGCGCGTCTTGCTGCCGCGCTTGAAGTTGGTAGGCGTCCCCAAGTTGGATGTACGCCGATGGATCGCTGGGCGCGAGCGCGATGGCGCGCCGGTACGACTGCTCTTGCGACGGCACGTCACCCGACAGACCTTGGAGGTCGCCCTTTGCGACGTACCCTTGCGCCGATGCCGGGGCTGCGCTGATCGCCAAATCGAACTGCGCCATTGCCTTGTCCCATTCCGCTTTCGATTGGTAAAACTGACCGAGGCGAATATATCCGGCGACTTGCGCCAGCGCGGCTTGAATCGCTTGCTGATAGAATTTTTCCGCGTCCGCGTTGTCCGCTTGCAATTGGTACAGGTCGGCTTGCGCGATGTACGCCGGCGCGGACGTTGGATCGGCTTTTGCAGCCGACTGGTACTGGATCATCGCGTCGGACTGGCGGTTCTGCGCTTGCAGCGCTTGTCCCAGACTCAAGTAGCCCGTTGGATTGGCGGGTTCTGCCGCGATGGCTTGACGATACGCTTGCTCGGCGGCGACCTCATTGCCTTGCTGCCGATTCAAATCGCCCAATGCCACATAGCCGTCCGCGACGGACGCGGGCGTCAACGCGCGCTCGAATTCCGTCGGACTGGTGTAGCTGGATGCGGTTGCCGGTCCAATCGCCAGGGCTTGACGATAGGATTGCTCGGCGTCGGAATAGCGCGCCAGAGTCTGATACAACTTGCCCAACGCCATCAACGAATCGATCCGGCTCTTGTCCGCCGCAATACCTTGCTGGAACGCGGTAATCGCGTCCGGAATCTGATTGCGAGACTGGAGATACGTCCCGAAGCTCTGGTAGACCAGTGGATCGCCGGGCGCGATTTGAATCGCCTGTTGGTAGACGGCGCGCGCTTTGTCGCTGTTGGCAAGGCGCGCGTAGAGACCGGCTAACGCCAATGGCGGATCGGGCAGATTGCGCTCGGCGTCTGCCGCGCTTTGATAACTCTTCTCCGCGTCGGAATATTGCCCGAGGAGTTCATAGGCATTGCCAAGCAATACCCAGTCGAGCGCGTTGGAAGGCGACAGGTTAACGGCTTGTTGAGTTGCGGTCAATCCTTGCTGGAGTTTACCCTGCGCCAGCAAATTCCGCCCTTGCGCGGCGTAAATGAGATCGGACGCCGGCGCGCGCGCGATGGCTTGCTGGTAGACCGCCATCGCGTCGCTGGGGCGCGCCTGGTTCGTCAACGTATCGGCGAGAACGGCATAGGCAAAAGGATCGCCGGGCGCTGCCGCAACGGCTTGCCGATATTCATCCATCGCCTGCGCGGGTTGGGCTTGCGCCAAATCGAGGTTGCCGAGGGCGACGCGCGCCGTTGCCGCGCAGCCCGCCAATCCCATCGCGCGTCGATAATTGGATTCGGCAGTCGTCAAGTCGCCGCGCGCCGCGACGAAATCGCCCAAGTTCTGGTACGCCATGCACGCGCCCGGCGCAACGTTCGTCGCCGTGACCAATGTCTGACGCGCTTGATCGAACTGACCTTGCTGGAGATAGAGCGTCGCCAA
>DAIDTM010000644.1 GCA_027457205.1 Anaerolineae bacterium
GAGGGGCATTTCCAGATCTACGTGATGAACGACGATGGCTCGAACGTGACGCGCATTACCAACGATTCGGCGGATGATCGCAGCCCCTACTGGTGCCCGGCGTGTCTGAACCGCATCGTGTTCGTATCCAACCGCGACGGCGTGAACAGCATCTATGCGATGAACGGAGATGGTTCAGATCAGATTCGTCTGACCACGCCGGCTAGCACGACGGTGCCTGACAATGGTCCGGCTTGGTCGGGGTTGCCGATCCGTTTGCCGGTGCCGGTGCAGTTGCCGGTGTTGACGGGAGGTTCGACGGCGATGGTGACCTCGGGTGGCACGGGCGGTGGTGCGGGCGGTCTGCTCGATGCGTTCGCGCAGTTTCTCCGAAGTCTCTTCGGAGGGCATTAGGTCGCGGGTCCGCGTGTGTGAATGGCAACAACAATCTCCCGCAGGTCGAGTCCACGATCTGCGGGAGATTAGTCAGCGCAGTTGCCCGCGCGCGGCGATGACCGCGCGCGTTCCATTTCGATTCCAAGCCGAGTTTTCCGAGAGGAAGGGGATTGGATTCTCAAGGAGTAATGCAAGCCGCGAAACCGAGTCGCCGTAGCCGCTGGCGCGTGCTTGCGCCGGTTGCCGTGTTGGTGGTTTCGCTGATTCTGATCCAAATGTTTCGCGTCAGCCGCGCGGTGAATCGCTTGCAGCAAGATGTCGCCACTCTGCAAAGTCTGACGACGAATGGTACGCTTACCGCGTCTCAGTCCAATCTCTCTGACGTGTTGGACGCGCAGTTGACGCAGACGGTCCAGGATTTCCGCGAGGTGCGCGGCGATGTCGATGGGCTGGTGTATCTCGCGCCGTTTTTTGGCTGGCTGCCACGTTACGGCGGCGACCTTGCCGACGCGCCGGCGCTAATGGATTTTGGAGACAGTATATCGACCAGCGCGCAAGATTTGCTCGCCATCAACCGCGCGCTCAATGCGGAGATCGACGCCGGACGCGCGTCCAGTACGCCGATTGGCGTCAGCGTGCTGCGGGGCGTCCAGTCGCAGCGCGCGCTGATCGAGCAGGCGCGCCAAGACCTGGCGGCGACCACGCAGGCACGCGGGCAAATCGACGCGACCCGGTTGTCTCCGTCGCTGCAAGCGATGACGTATCGATTCGACCGGTATCTGCCGGTGTGGCAAGCCGGATTGGACATGCTGGCGGACGCGCCCACGCTTTTGGGCGCAGACCGCCCGCGGGTGTACCTGCTCGTCGCGCAGAACAGCGACGAGTTGCGCGCGACCGGCGGATTCATTACCGGCGTCTCGCTCCTGCGCATCGACCAGGGCAAGATCACGGTCAGCAATTATCGGGACAGCTATTCGGTCGACGACTTGAGCAAGCCGCATCCCGCCGCGCCCGAGCCGCTGCGCCGCTATATGTACGCGTACTATTGGACGTTTCGAGACGCGAATTGGTCGCCGGATTTTCCAACGGCGGCGCGCCAGCTTCAAGCGATGTACCAGATCGACCAGGGCGTTACCGCCGATGGCGTGATCGCGCTGAATCAAAAATTGATTCCGCGCTTGCTCCAAGCCACGGGACCGGTGACGATTCCGGAGTACAACGAGCGCGTCGACGCCGCGAACGTGATGGCGAAAATTCAGGAGTACTGGGCGTCGCCGCAAGGCATCGGCAAGGCGGCGGATTGGTGGGCGCATCGCAAAGATTTCACCGGCAAATTGTTCGAAGCGATGATGAACCGCTTTACCACCGGTAACCTGGACCGCGCGCAGCTGGCGGCGGCGCTGGTCGATGGGTTGATGTCGAAGGACTTGCTCGTCTACGTGAACGACGCGAGCGACGCCGGTTTGTCACGTCTCGGCGCGCTCACGACCGATCCCGGCGACGCGCTGATGATCGTGGATTCCAACGTCGGCTTCAACAAGGTTGACGGCAACGTTCAACGTCAAGCCGACTATGCGGTGACGCTTGATGCCGCCGGCGCGATGCGCGCGACGCTCACGATCACGTACACCAATCTCAGCAATCCAGTCGATGCCTTTTGCGTGCACCAGCCGTACTATCTCAACGATTACGCCGAATTGCAGCAGGGATGCTACTGGGATTACGTGCGCGCGGTCGTTCCCGCTGGCGCAGAGTTGTACGGCGCGACGCCGGACTTGGAGGCGTCCGCCGAATCTCTGCCGATCAGCCGAACGAGCTTCGGCGGTTATTTTTTCATCGCGCGGGGCGAGACCACGAAAATCCAATTCGAGTATGGCGTGCCCGCGCTGCTCAAGGGTCAGTCCGGCTATACGCTGCGCTTGCAAAAACAACCCGGCGCGCCGCCGATGCCGGTCCGAGTGCGCGTGACGCTGCCGCCGGGCTGGCGCGCTGTCTCCGCCAGCCCCGCGCCGTATCGGATCGCCGGAAACACGGTGGAGTTTAACGTGACGTTGGACCGCGACCAAGAGATTCAGGTTGATCTCGACAAATCCGCCGTGCCGCTGGGCAATTTGGTCGCCGGCGCGATCGGTTTGGGCGTCGCCGGCGGGCTTGGCGCGGTGTTGTATCGGCGCAGGCGAAAGAATGCGGCGATCCACTAACCGCGCAGTCTAACATCCGATGAAGCCACGTCGTTTCATACTGCCGAAATTGAAAATCGCCGTCCGCATTTACCTGTTCGTGTTGGGGCTGGCTTTGGCGTTGCTGCTCACCGCCGGGTTAGCGTGGCTCGACGCCGGACAGCAGGCGATTACGCAATTTCAGAACGAGATCGAAGACGGGCTGCAGGTTTTCAATTCTGATTTCAATCGCGCGATGCTCGATCTATCGTCGCTGGGAAATTGGCTGACCGCGCAAACGAACCTGGTCGATCTGATTCAGTCGCGCAACGGCGTCGCGCTGGCGCGCTACCTCGCGCCGTGGACCGAAGTCAACATCGCGGACACGATCCTGGTGACCGACAAGAGCGGCGCGCTGCTCGCGCAGGTGGGCGTCGGCGCATCGATGCCCCAAGGCGCCAGTCTGCTCAATCTGCCCGGCGTGAGCGATGCGCTGGCAGGCAAAAAATCCAGCGGGCTCGCGCCCGACCCGTCGAACCGATTGCAGGGGCGAATCGTTCTGCCGGTCTACACCGCCGAGAACCCATCGCCCATCGGCGTCATCGTGCTGGGTTTTTACGTCGACGGCAGCTTTCTGAAATACCAATCCCGGCGACCCGATCAGGAGATCGCGCTGATCTATGGCGACCAGATGTCGATCATTACGCTGACGGATGCGGAGGGCAAGCCGTGGGCGCACGCGGGCATTCCATCGCAGATTCTGAAATCGCCCGGCGATTTCCAGACGATGGACACCGACATTGGCAAGTACCTTTTCAAGTTCAAGTCATTCGATGTATCGTCCGGCGCGTCGACCGGCATGTACGGCGTCGGCGTCGCGTTGGGAGCGATCGACAACGAACGCTGGAACCTCTTCCGAACGTTTGGATTGGGAATCCTCGTCGTCGCCATCGGCGGCAGTATCGTCGGGTTCTTTTTCGCGCGCGCGCTCACGTCGCCGATTCACGTTTTGGACGCCGCCGCGCAAAAGATGGCGCAGGGCGATCTGTCGCATCCAATCGCTTTGCGCCGCGAGGATGAGTTCGGCGACTTGGCGCGGCAGATGGAAAGTATGCGGCAGCAGCTGCTCCGCGCGCTGGAATCGGCGAATCTCGAAAAGAGCCGGTACGCCGCGGTCATCCGGGATATGGGCGTCGCCGCCGTCGTGACCGATCAGAATCTCAATGTGGTGGCGGTCAATCCAGTGGCGGAGGCGCTGCTCCAGCAAACTCAAGCCGACCTGCAGGGACGCCCGTGGCGCAGTTTGTTTGTGGATGGCAACGAGAACAAAGCGTCATCGCCGATCTGGGTTCTCGGCGTGTCGTCGGACGGCGGCAGCGAACCCAATTTGACCGCGCGTGCGCGCCTGGCGCTGCGCGACCGACCGCAGGTAACGTTGGAAGTCATCGCGACCATCGTTGAGCAGGAAGGCAAGCCGGCGGGTTACGTGCACATCCTGCGCGACGCGACGGCGGATGAGCAGCTCGTGCGCTCGCAAGATGAATTCATTATGAACGCGGCGCACGAATTGCGCGGACCTTTGGCGTCCCTCCGCGCGTCGATTGAGTTGCTGGTCGAAGATTTTGCAGTGATGCCCAAGACGGAGATGGCGGTCATGCTCCGCACTCTCCAGCGCTCGGTCGTCAAGTTCCAGGGGCTGGTCGAAAATATTATCGATGTTGGGAACATTCAAGCCGGGCGATTCCGCGTGCGCCCCCTGCCGACGCGGCTGGATCATCTGATCGCGGACGCGCTGTCGCAGGTGGGACCGTTGCTCACCGGCAGAGCGCAGCAAGCCCAGGTGCGTCTGGATTGCCCGACGCCGTGTATGGTGATGGCGGATCGTCCGCGCATCGTCCAAGTGTTGATCAATCTGGTGACGAACGCCAGCAAGTACGGACCGGAAGGCGAGCGCATCGACCTGCATGTGTTTGCGAAAGACGCGTTCACCGTCGTCGAGGTGACGGATCGGGGTCCTGGCATTGCGCCGGAAGAGCAGACGCATATCTTTCGGCGATTTTACCGCGGGCGGCGCGCGGAAGAAGAGGGCATCGGCATCGGTTTGGGGTTTGCGCTGGCGCGCGAGATCATCACGGCGCACGGCGGGCAGATCGACGTGAGCAGCCAGATCGGCGCGGGCACCACCTTCTGGTTCAGTCTGCCGCGTGTCGATTCGACTTGATGCGACTACAATGAAAATTCTTTTAGCGGACGACGACCGCGACTTGATCGATCTGTTGCGTTACGCGTTTCAGCGCGACGGTCATTCGGTCGTGATGGCGTTTGACGGCGAAGCGGCGTTGCGGATGATCCAGTCCGAATCGCCAGACTTGGTTGTTCTGGATTTGATGATGCCCAAGCGCGACGGAATGCAGGTCTTGAAAGAATTGCGCCGATCCAAAAATGTGCCGGTGATCATGCTGACCGCGCTGGGCGATGAAGACCACGTCGTGGATGCGTTACAGCTGGGCGCGGACGACTATCTGGTGAAACCGTTCCGGCCGCGCGAACTGCGGGCGCGCGCGCAGGCGCTCTTGCGGCGCAGCCGAGACCCGCTCACATCGTCCAAGCCAGCGCAGCCGATCGAGGTTGGTGATGTGGCGCTCGATCCCGGGACGCGGCAGGTGAGCGTGCAGGGACGCCCGGCGCAGCTGTCGCGCACCGAGTTCTCGCTCTTGCACTATTTGATGCTGAATCGCAATGTGATCGTCAGCCCGTCGGACATCATCGCGAACGTTTGGGGCTATGAGGCGGACGAGAACGACCAGGTGGTCAAGGTCACCGTTTCGCGTTTGCGGCGGAAGCTCGAGACGGACCCATCTAATCCGCAGTACATCGTGAATGTGCCCGGCGTGGGCTACAAGTTCCACGACGAAGGCAGGTAAAAATATTGCAATTCGTTATTCACGCCTAGTACAGGTTTCCTAACGAAAATATGATTGACACTGCCTAATGCTTATGCTACAATCGAATGGCGTTGGCTGATGGTTGAATTGGAAAGAGAGAACCAATGAGTGTAAGCGGACCCGAGTCCCAACCCGGCTCCACGAATCTATACAACCAAATTCTGGTCGAGTCGCAACGACAGCGTCGACTCTTGAGCGTTCATTGGGAATTGACCTATCGCTGCAACGAGAAATGCACGCATTGCTACTTGGATGTTTTCGATCCCAACGCGCAAGTGCCCGGCGAACTGACGACCGCTGAATGTTTCCGCATCATCGACGAGATGGCGGCGCTGGGTGTTTTGAACCTGACGCTCTCGGGCGGCGAGATTCTCGTCCGGCGCGATTTCTTCCAGATTGCCGAGTACGCGCGTTCGAAACAATTCCTACTTCGACTGTTTACCAATGGAATTCTGATTACGCCGGCAGTGGCGGATCGCCTCGCGGCGCTGCATCCGTACGCCGTCGAGGTCAGTCTGTACAGCGCGACGCCGCAAGTCCACGACAAGATCACGCAGCGTAAGCGTTCCTGGGAATTGACGACGCGCGCCTTGCGCCTCCTGCACGAACGCGGCGTTCGTACCATTGCGAAGACGCCGCTGATGCGTGAGAATGTAGGCGAGGTCGATGCCATCGAGGCGCTGGCGAAAGAGCTGGGGGCTCAGTTTCGGTTCGACATTACCATCACGCCGAAAGACAGCGGCGGACTCGCGCCGTTGCAGCACCGGCTCACGTACGATGACCTGGTGCAGCTCTTTCGCACTCACATCGATCCGGCGTTATGGATCGATCGAAAAGTCGGCGATGAAACGCGTACGTGCGGCATCACGCTCAACGCGCTGGCGATCGATCCGTACGGAAACGTGTATCCGTGCTTGCAGACCCGCTCCAATGCGGGAAACCTGCGCGACCAACCGCTTCAGGGGATTTGGCGGTCTTCGTCGGTGTGGCAGCAGCTGGGGCATTTGACGCTCGGTGAGCTGCCGGTCTGTCGAACTTGCGAGTTGCGGACGCTGTGCGTGCGCTGCCACGGGCTGGCGCTCGCCGAAGACGGCGACCTGCGCGCGCCGGCGACAGTCAACTGCCGGGAGGCACTCGCGCGGCGGCAGGCGCTGATCGATCGCGGCGATCTGCCAGCGGATTACCCCATCCCGGCGCATCTGGCGGATATGGCGCAAGCCGCGCGCGCGGCGGATCTCGACGCGCGAGAACCTGCGGCTTTTATTCCCTTGTCTGCCATCACGACGGCAAGCCGGGACGCGGTCATTGTGCATAGTGAAACCTGATTCGAGTCTATAGCAGAAAAGGAGACGTGCTATGGAAGACAACGAGAAACTCGACGTAGAGAACAAGACGACGAGCAAAGCGCCGGCAAAAAGCCGAGCGAAAGCCAAAGGCAAAAAGGCGTACGATAAACCGCGCGTGGTGTACCACGCTCCGCTGGAAGCCATGGCGTCAGTATGCACGCCAGGGGCTGGAGGAAAAGCCACAGGTATTTGTACTATTGGCAATAGTTAGCTGCCAATAGTTACCGCGGATGGAACCTTGTTTTTCTGGCGATTTCTTTCCTTCGGTAACTAGCTGTGAGTGGCGCGTGTTTGGCTTGACGCCGCAGTGAAGCGTCGCGCCGGTTGGCATTTTCGCCGTAATCGTTCAAAGCGAGTGGAGGGATAGGTTTCCTGCCCTCCACGTTTCGCGTCCGCCGTACGCCGATAAACGCTCAAATCGCCGGCGCGCGATTCGTTACTAAGCTGTTACTCGGATTGTTACCTGCTTGTTACCGCGTCAAGACTATAATAGAGAGGAAGATTAACAGACTGTTGGATATTGAGAAACGGATGCTGTGAATCCCATCCCTTCCGCGCTCGTGCGGAAATTCTGGATGCCTCGGGATGGGTGGAGCGAGTGGCGTAACCGACCGTGTTGTGTGGAAGTACTTCCACGCGGCGCGGTCGTTTGATTTATGCGCCCATCCGGATTTTTACTGCGGAGGACAAGATGAACGAACAAACTGTGGGCAGGGTTCTACAGAGGACAAGAACTCTGGCGCGCCGATTATTTTCGCCGACTCTCACGTTTCAAAAGGTAGGTTTTCTCTATCTGCTCTTGGCGCTACTTCTCGTTTCGAGCTTTTTACCTTCCGATGTGAGCGCCGCGCCAACCGTCATCAGTGGTGTGGTGAATAACTATTGGCCGGGCACTGCGAGCGTTTTGGCTGGCTCTAAAAACATCGCTCTCGGGGCAGCCAGAGATTCTGGCGGACCGGCGATCGCGGTCGGCGATCTGGTCTTGATCATTCAGATGCAGAATGCCTCCATCAACAGCACGAACACGGGCAGTTACGGCAACGGTTCTTCAGGTAGCGGGTCAACCAACGTCAATGGCACCGGGCTTTACGAGTACGCTACGGCAGCGAGCGCTGTTCCGACTGGCGGCGGTACTTTGACGGTGACGGGCAAGGGTTCGGGAGGTGGTTTACTCAACGGTTATACGAACTCTGCCGCGAATTCGACGCAAGGACAGTGGACTTTTCAAGTGGTGCGCGTCGCGGTCTACGCTCAGGCGCAGCTCACTACCACAGCCGTGACGGCTGACCCGTGGAACGGATCGACAGGCGGCGTCGTGGCGATTGACGCTCAGGGTTCTCTCGATCTCAATAGCGGAACCATCGATGTCAGCGGGCAGGGCTTTCGCGGGGGCGGCGGCGTCCAAATGACGGGCGACACGCAGAATGGTCATCCACTACCGGACGCAACCGCAACAGACTATGTCTTTGCGGTAAGTACAAATAATGCTTCCAAGTTTAACGGCGCGCATGATACCAAGGGTGAGGGAATCGCGGGCACGCCAACCTTTCTACCCAACTTGGTCATCTCTGGGTATTTGACGACCGGCAGTGGCTATCCGAACGGCAATATGGCGCGCGGTGCGCCAGGCAATGGCGGCGGCGGTGGTACCGACCCCGATCCGACTAATTCCAGTGGCGGAAACGGAAATGATTGGAACACAGGCGGCGGCGGCGGCGGGAATGGCTGCGCGGGCGGCTTGGGCGGTTGCGCTTACAGTGTGGGTTGCGGCACTGCGGTATTGTGGCAGGGACGTACTGTTAACGGGATTATGGGCGGATTAGGCGGCGCGGCTTTCACCAATAGCGCGACTCGTGTCATCATGGGCGGCGGCGGTGGCGCGGGAACTGAAAATAACCAGGACAATGGCGGCATTACGGGCTTTACGCCGGGACCTAGCCACGGCGCAACCGGCGGCGGCATCGTACTGATTCGCGCCTGCTTGGTACAGAATACTGGGACCATCAACGCCAACGGCGCTACTGCGCCGAATACAGGTAGAGACGGTTCTGGGGGCGGCGGCGCGGGCGGTACCGTCCTCGTCGCCGACGTTGGAACCGGCATCAACGGTGTCACGATCAACGCCAAGGGCGGCAACGGTGGGAGTGCTTGGTTGCTTGCAAACGGTACCGTGGTCACTTCCGAGCCCGATTGGGGTAATAATCGGCACGGACCTGGCGGCGGCGGCGGTGGCGGCGCGATCTTGACAACCGGCGCTCCGGCAAGCACCAGTGTGGCTGCCGGCGTGAATGGCGTTACCACATCCGCGAGCGATCCTTTCGGCGCACAGTCAGGCAGCGCCGGTACAACGGGCACAATCACTTTTTCTAACATTCCCGGCGTCTCTTTCAGCTGCACGCCTACGGCGGTTACGCTTTCTTCGTTCAGCGCCCGCGGCATTGACAGCGCGCAGAACGGCGTGCTCGCTGCCGCTGGACACATCACGCTCTCTTGGACGACGGCAAGCGAAGTGAATACCGCTGGCTTTAACCTGTATCGCAGCGAGCAGCCGGCAGGTCCGTACACGCGGATCAACACACAGCTCATCCCGGCGTCGACCGATCCGGTGACAGGCGGCAAGTACCAGTACGTGGACGCCAACGTCGTGCTAGGCAAGACGTACTACTATCAGCTGGAAGATGTGGAGCTGAACGGCGCAAGCACTCGCCACAATCCTGTTTCGGCGACTGTGCCCGCGGCATCGGGTTCAACTTCAAGCGCGGCGCTGGCGGTGGGGCTGTTCGTCGGAGTGTTAGCGGTGATCGGCGCAGGATTCTTCGTGATGCGTAGACGCGTTCGGACAATCTGAGGTCACCGCACGACCCAAAAAATGTAAGCGGTTAATCAATCGATGAGCCGACCTTTGATGATTCAAAGGTCGGCTTGTTGTTTTCGTGGGTGCAGGCATGGTGATGACACACATCTCTGTGGCGCAGGCGGCTCGCCTGCGGGCTAGCAGCCCGCGCTACAACAATTGCGTGCAATCACACGCACACACGCGCAGGAGGGTTGACGTTTGGATGTTCTTCTAGTACAATCGGCGGCGATAATGTCCGCGACGCAACTCGATTCCGCCGAACGCGCTCTCGTCAACGTGATTCGCCATGCATTTCCGCTCACTCCCGACGCGCCTGCCGCGCCGGTCGCAGTGACCGATTGGTCGCAGTTCGTGCGCGCCGCCGAGACGCATGCGCTTGCGTCGCTGGCATATGCCGCGCTGAACCAGGCGGAGCAGCCGAGCGATGCGCCTGCCGGCGTCATAGACCAATTGCGTATCGCGTACCTGCGAAGCAACGTCGCGAATTGGCTGGCGTTCCAGGAGCTGGACTGCCTGCTGGAAATGTTCGGACGCGAACAGATACCCGTCGTCGTTCTCAAGGGCGGCGCGCTCGCCCACGCGTTGTACGGCGACGTGGCATTGCGACCGATGATGGACCTTGATCTGCTGGCGCCGCCGTCGCAACAGGCGCGCGTGAGCGACTTGATGGCGCAGCAGGGCTATACGTCCCCGACGGAGTTAGCCAAGGGTTTTGGGGAGCGTTTCTCGAATTATCAGGCTTTCGAGCGCGGTGGGAACCGCCCGTCTCACATCGAAATCCACTGGCACCTTTTCAAATCACCGTACTACTGCGAGCGCATCCCGATCGATTGGTTTTGGGACCGGACGATGGAGATTTCAATCGGCAGCGCGCGCGCGCGGGTGTTCGATCCAGACGCGCAGCTCGTGCACCTGTGCGCTCATTTCGCGTTGCACCATCAGGCGGAACGACTGCTGTGGTCGTACGATCTCGCGCGGCTGCTGACGCGCTATGGCTCGGAGGTGAACTGGAGCCAGGTCGTCGATGCAGCAAAACGATTTGGGCTGAGTCAGGCAATCGAGCTGGCGCTCGCACGCGTCGTAGAAACCTGGCAGATTTCGCTGCCCGCCGATGTTTTTCACCGTTTGGACGCGGCACGTCCTACGCTTGATCAGCGCATTGCCTTTGCGA
>DAIDTM010000645.1 GCA_027457205.1 Anaerolineae bacterium
GCGTGTACGAGTTCTACAACGCGCTGGATGGATTCCTCGGTCAGCAGGAGCAATTGCCCGGCGAATCGGACAATAGTTACGATCGGCAGATTCGCTTGACGCCGTCGCGGCGCGCGCAGCCGGACTGGAGCCGCATCGAAATCGCGTGGGAAGATTTCGGTACGCGGCTGACCCAGGTGCGCGACGGAATGGAAAAGGTTTACAACGCGTGGAGCGGTCTGGACGATGACGACATGCCTAGCCATCCCGAATTGCAGCAGGAACTCGCGTTCGCGATGCGTCGTGTCAGCGAGACCCGCGCCGCAATGGAAGCGCTCATTGCCAAACCGAACGCGAACGGTATCTACTGGGCGACGATCAACAAGAACAATGGCGACATTACCTTGCACGCCGCGCCGCTGTACGTCGGCGACCTGCTGCAAAAACAGCTCTTCGCCGGCAAAGACGCAACGATTCTCACGTCGGCAACCTTGTGTGTCGACAAGTCCTTCAATCATATCAAATCGAGATTGGGGATCGGAGATTGGGCGGACGAACTCGCGGTTGGATCGCCGTTCGATTACGCGAGCGCGGCGATGGTCTATGTGCCGACGGACATTCCAGAACCGGGACAGCCGGGGTATCAGAAAGCGATCGAGCAAGCGCTGGTCGAACTTTTCCGCGCGACGCAGGGACGCGCGCTGGCATTGTTCACCTCCCATTCGCAATTGCAGACGACGTACCGCGCGATCACGCGTCCGCTTGAAGAAGACGATATCATGGTGATCGCGCAGAATCTCGACGGCTCGCGCCGGCAGGTCTTAGAGACGTTCAAGACGCAGGAGCGCACGGTGCTGCTGGGCACGCGGTCGTTCTGGGAAGGCATCGACGTTGCCGGCGACGCGCTATCCTGTCTGGTCATCGCGCGGCTGCCGTTCGCGGTGCCGAGCGATCCAGTGTTCGCCGCGCGCAGCGAAACGTTCGACGATTCGTTCGCGCAGTATGCGGTGCCGGAGGCGGTGCTGCGTTTTCGGCAAGGGTTCGGTCGATTGATTCGCACCAAGAACGACCGCGGCATCGTCGTCGTGCTGGACAAGCGCGTGTTGTCGAAAAACTATGGGCGTATCTTCGTCGAATCGCTGCCGCCGGTATCGAAATATCAGGGACCGCTGAAAGAAATGCCCGGGTTTGCGGCAAAGTGGATCGACAGTGCGAATGAGCCAATGAGCCAATGAGCCAAAAAGTTTTGGCATGACTGTGCTGAACTTCGCACAGCCATTGGCGTGTTTGGCACATTTGGCACTTTGGAGTATAATCCCGCCTCGAACTTATCGAAACACATAGGAGTCCCAGAATGATCGGCGTTCAAGACCTACGCAAAGGCACGACCTTCATCGATGATGACGGCAACCTCTACAAAGTGTTGGAATACCAGCACGTCAAGCAGGGGCGCGGCAACGCGGTGATCAAGACGAAACTACGCAACATCAAGACCGGCGCGACGATCGACAAGAATTTCCAATCGGGCGGGCGCGTGCAGGACGTGCGGCTCGACCGGCACAACGTCCAGTATCTCTACAACGACGGCGCGACGTACCATTTCATGGACACGGAAACGTACGAGCAGCCCGCGCTGTCGAAAGACTTGCTCGGCGACGCCGCGAAATTCCTGAAGGAAAATATCGTGGCGGAACTGTCGACGTACGAAGGGCAGCCGATTGAGGTGGAGTTGCCGACGACGGTCGATCTCAAGGTGACCGATACCGCGCCGGGCTACAAAGGCGATACCGCGAGCGGCGGCGGCAAACCAGCGACGCTGGAGACCGGCGTCGTCGTCACGGTGCCGTTCTTCGTGAATGTCGGAGACACGGTGCGCGTCGACACGCGCGATGGATCGTATGTGACGCGGGTGTAACTACTGTGGCGCACCGCGATAAACTCTTGGATCGCATATTGCGCGGGACGTCTGACGCCAACATTCCATTTGACGAGTTGTGCCGATTGCTTGTTCGCTTGGTTTGACGAACGAGTTCGTGGCAGTCACCATATCTTCTCCAAAGAAGGTGTTGAGGAAATCATCAATCTTCAGCCCAAAGGATCGAAAGCGAAGCCGTATCAGGTCAAGCAGACGCGTGGCATCGTCCTAAAGTACAAATTAGGAGGCGAAGATGATTCGGTATGAAGTCATAATTTACTGGAGCGAAGAAGACAAGGCATTTATCGCGGAAGTACCCGAGTTGCCAGGATGCATGGCAGATGGCACAACGTACCAAGATGCTTTGAAGAATGTGGAATTCACCATCAAAGAATGGATCGAAACCGCGCGTGAATTAGGGCGCCTAGTTCCAGAACCGAAGGGTCGATTGGTTTACGCGTGATAAAAGGGGCGAAGCATGCTTCGCCCCTGTAAATTTTCCCATGCAGCAGCCCCTCTTTGATCTCGCTCCCACATTGACCGTCACCCAACTCGCCCGTCGCATCAAAGACGTCGTTGAAGATGATGCGACGCTGCGCGACCTCTGGGTGCGCGGCGAAGTCTCCAATTTCACGCAAGCCGCATCTGGGCATCTCTATTTCACGCTCAAAGACCGCGACGCGGCGATTCGCTGCGTGATGTGGCGTTCGGACGCCGCACGCGTATTCAAGCTGCCGGCGAACGGCGACGCCATGGAAGCGCACGGGCGCGTGTCGATGTACGAAGCGCGCGGCGACGTCCAGCTGTACGTCGATGAGATCAAACTCGCCGGCGCGGGCGCGCTGTGGCAGGAATTCGAGCGGCTACGCGCGCGGCTCGACGCAGAGGGACTTTTCGCGGCAGAGCACAAGCGCGCGCTGCCGCAATTTCCACGCACCATCGGCGTCGCCACGTCGCGCGAGGGGGCGGTCTTTCACGACATCTGCAACGTCCTTTCGCGCCGTTACCCGCTCGTCGAGATTCTGCTCGCGCCGACGCTCGTGCAGGGCGAGACGGCTGCGCCGATGATCGTCGGGGCGATTCAAACGATCAACCAGTTCGACATCGATGTGCTGATCGTCGCGCGCGGCGGCGGCTCGATTGAAGACCTATGGGCGTTCAACGAGGAAATCGTAGCGCGCGCGATCTACGACTCGCACGTGCCGGTCATCAGCGCGGTCGGACACGAAACTGATTTTACGATTGCCGATTTCGTCGCGGATGTGCGCGCGCCAACGCCTAGCGCGGCGGCGGAACTTGCCGTGCCGGACGCGCGCGAACTGCGCGCGGGCGTGCGTTTCGACCAGCAACAGCTCGCGCGACTTACGCGGGATCGGATCGACGCCGCGCGGGTGGAGTTATCGCGGCAGATGTACGCGCTCCAGCGCAACTCGCCGCAGGCGCGCGTGGAGAATGATCGGCAGCGCGTGGATGATTTGGCGCGCCGCGTCGCCGCGCGCGCGATGCAGTTGCTCGAACTGAAACGCGGTGGACTGAACGGTGCGGCGCGGCAGCTCGCCGCGTTGAACCCGGATGCGACGCTCGCGCGCGGTTACGCCATCGTGCGCGAGAAAAAGACCGGGCGCGTCGTCAAGCGCACGGCGAAGGTCAGGGGGAAAAAGGACATCCAAGTACGGGTGAGCGATGGGGAATTTGAAGCGCGCACAAATGCGTAGGGGCGAGTCGCCGACTCGCCCCTACCTTTTCGGCGCGCCCATGTTTCGTCGCCAAAAGAATGGCGCGGCGAACAGCAACACTACGGTTAAGATCGCCGCGCCCGCGAGCACCGCGCGCGGCGCGCCGTCGATGCCGCCGAGCATTTCCGCGCTGACGCCACTGCCCAGTGAGCCGAGCGCTGGCAAGCCGATTAGCGTGATCGCGTAGAGACTCATCACGCGCCCACGCAATTCGTTCGGCGTCGCGAGCTGGATGAACGTGGCGATCAGCGTCCCGAAGATCGTCGTCGTCACGCCGGCGATGAAC
>DAIDTM010000646.1 GCA_027457205.1 Anaerolineae bacterium
CGGACATATCGTCCGACGCGGCGTCGCGCGCGTTCAGCGGCGCAACGCCAAACGTCGTCTCGCAGAATTTGATGAGACTGACGTGCGAATGGAACGCTTTGGAGATGTACCCCTTCTTGGCGTACGGGCTGAGCACCAGGCAGCCGACGCGCGGTCCGTAACTGAACTGCGTGTTGGCGTACTGCGCGCCAGCCGGACCGCCGTTCTTCCACGTGTCCTTGAGCGGCGCGTCGACGTGATCGTACCAGCCGCCCCAATCGTCCCAGGTGATGAAGATGGCGGTGCTCGCCCACAAACTACTCTTGGCGATTTGGTTGATGCGATCGACCGTCCACTGCATTCCGACGGTCACGACGGGTTTGCCGGCGTTCTTTCCGTACGGCGGATGCTCATCGTTCGCGCTGTCGGCGTACATCCACGTGACGTGCGGCAGTTTGCCGGCGGCAACGTCTGTATCGAATTGAGTCCACGGCAGAATGTTGGGGCTTGCCTTCAGCGCGGTTATGTGCTTAAAGTAACTGAAACTTGGGTCGCCATACGTCTTCCACGTCAGTCCCGCTTTTTCCAGACTTGCCGGCAGCGATGGAATGTTGAACGGCGCTTGGGGCTGATAGGTGCGGTGCGCGCTAGAATTGTCGATGATCGGCGAGTCCGCGGCGATGAGCATCAGGTGGTTCGGCTCGGACTGGCTCGCCACTTCGGTAAAGTAGTTGTCGCACAGCGCAAACTGACGCGCGTACGCAAAGTACGCCGGAATATTCGATTCATTGTATTGCTCGCGCACCGCATCCGTTGCGCGATTTAGCCAGGCGACATGATCGTGCCGCGGATCGCTGACCGGATCGGGCGCGTGCGCGAGCGTCGCGTCGCCGTTCGCGCCGGGAAACGTGCCAAAGTAATTATCGAACGCGTGGTTCTCTTTGATGATAATGACGACGTGTTCGATCGGATTGTGCGGCTGCATAAGATCCTCCTACCTGGAATCGGGGCGTGCGCTTGACTGGTTTCATTCTAGACCTTTGCCAGCCGGGTGTCAATGGGGGTGACGTTCACGATTTGCCAAATCGACGGATTGGCGTATGATTCCGGTCGTTGAGCGTCATCCGCCGGGTCGATGGAAACGACAATTCGATGCCGGCGTGAGGGGATGCCAGCCGGTGATGCGATGAGCGCCCCGATGAGCGATGGACGCTCGCCGGGGCGTATCGTTTTGAAAAATGGGATTTGCCGCGTCCAGATGGGTCGCCGCGCGTCTTTAATCGCATTTTAATCTTAAAATGGTATGCTTTGGGAGTAAAATAAAACGGCAGGAGGGCGGCTGATCGCACGAGTGGTCTGATGCGTATTTTGCTGGTGGAAGACGAAGCGCGGATCGCCGCGTTTGTCCGCAAGGGATTGCAGGAAGAACGTTACGTCGTGGACGTGGCGGAAGACTGCGACGCCGCGCTCGATTTTGTCGCGGCGGCGGAATACGATCTCATCATTCTCGACGTGATGTTGCCGCGCCGCGACGGGTTCAGCGTGTGCCAGGAACTGCGCCGCCGCGGGCGCAAGACGCCGGTGCTGATGCTGACCGCGCGCGATGCGGTGGACGATCGCGTGCGCGGGCTGGACGCCGGCGCGGACGATTATCTGGTCAAACCGTTCGCGTTCAAGGAACTCTTGGCGCGCTTGCGCGCGCTCACGCGTCGCGCGCCGGAAACGCAATCGCTGCAACTGGAACTGGGCGATCTGTCGCTGGATACGGTGACGCATGCGGCGACACGCGCCGGGCAAGCCATCGATCTGAGCGCGCGCGAGTATCGCCTTTTGGAATACTTGCTGCGCCATCGCGGGCAGCCGCTGACGCGCACCCAGATCGCCGAGGCGGTGTGGGGTTATGATTTCGACGCGCAGTCGAATGTCGTCGATGTGTACATCCGTTACCTGCGTCGCAAGGTGGACGATCCGTTCGAATCGAAATTGATCCAGACCGTGCGCGGCGTCGGCTACAAGATCGAGGCGCGCGATGCTTAGGACGATTCGCGTCCGCCTGACCTTGTGGTACGTCGTGCTGCTCGCGCTAATCCTGATCGTCTTCAGCGGCGCGCTCTATTTCACGCTCGCGCGCTCGCTCTACCAGCAGGTGGACGATACGCTGCGCGTCAACGCGGAGCAGGTCGCCGGCGCGGTGAACATCGCCCAGGGGCAGATCAATTTTCAAAATAGCGAGGGCGATTCTTTGGACGCGGTGAGCATCCGCGCGCGCGGCTATCTCGTGCGGCTGGTCAACGCGACCGGCGCGGTGGCGGATACCAACGCCGGCTTCGCCGCGCTGCCCGTCTCGCCCAACGCGCTGGCTGCCGCGCGCAGCGGGCAGTCGTCGGTTGAGACGCTGGTCGCGAACGGACATTCCTATCGTATTCTCACGCGCCCGGTTTCGGAGAATGGCGCGTTCTACGGCGCGCTGCAACTTGGACAATCGCTGGACGAAGTGACGAGCACCTTGCAGCAATTGCTGATGCTGCTGGCGATCATCATCCCGCTCACTCTGGCGCTTGCATCGATGGGCGGTTTTTGGTTTGCGCGGCGCGCGCTCGCGCCGGTGGATGGCATTACCCGCGCGGCGCAGCGGATCAGCGCCGAGGATTTGCATCGGCGCTTGAATCTTCAATTGCCCGACGACGAGATCGGGCGACTGGCGCGCACCTTTGACGCGATGCTGGCGCGGCTCGACGACGCGTTCCGCCGCGAACGCCAATTCACCGCCGACGCGTCGCACGAACTGCGGACGCCGCTGACCGCGATGCGCGGCGGAATCGACGTGACGCTGCATCGCCCGCGGTCGGCGACGGAATACCGACGCGCGCTGGAAGAACTCGGCGGCGACGTAGACCGCCTGACACGGTTGACGGAAGATTTGCTGATGCTCGCGCGCGCCGACGCGGGGCGGCTGTCGGCGCAGCGCGAAACGCTGAACGCGGCGAGTCTTTTGCGCGCGGTGGCTGACCAACTGCGTCCGCTCGCCGAATCCAAAAATGTTTCGCTCGTCGTGCGCGCCGACGAGGCGCTGACGATTTGGGCGGATCAAGACCAACTGCTGCGCGTGCTGTTCAATTTGGTGGACAATGCGCTCAAGTACTCGCCGTCCGGCGCGGCGGTCACGCTCTCCGCGTCGCGGGATGGCGCGCGCGCCGCGCTCGGGGTGAGCGACGCCGGCGCGGGGATTCCCGCGGCACAGTTGCCGCACATATTTGAACGGTTCTACCGCGCTGACGAATCGCATTCGTCGCGCACCGGCGGCGCGGGCTTGGGCTTGGCAATTGCGCACTCGCTCGTGACCGCGCAAGGTGGAACGATGCGGGTAGAGAGCGCGGTCGGGCGCGGGACGACCCTTACGATCAAACTACCACTGAAGGAGCCATCTTGAATCTGGATTGGAATCTATTTCTCGCAATCAACCAATTTGCGGGGCATTCGCAAGGGTTGGATGCGTTGGGCAAGTTCTTTGCCGAATACGCCTTTTTGCTGTTCGCGCTTTTATTGGTGAGCTTGTGGTTTCTGCCCGCGCCGGCAGCCGTCCGTCGCGCGCGCGAGCAATCCTGCATCAACGCCGTCGGCGCGCTCGCCGGCGCGCTGCTGTCCGCGCATTTGATCGGCGTTTTCTTTTATCGTGCGCGTCCCTTCGTCGCGCACGCGGTGACGCAGTTGATCCCTCACCCACCCGACGCATCGTTCCCATCCGATCACACGACGTTGGCATTCACGCTGATCGTCGCGCTGTGGTTCGCGCTGGGACGCACGCGCTGGTTCTGGCTGGCGTGGGGCGTAGCCATCGGACTGGCGCGCGTCTTTGTCGGCGTGCATTATCCGACGGATGTGCTGGGCGGCGCATTGCTTGGCGCGGCGTGGGGCGCGTTGGCGTTAGTTGCCGCACCGATGGTCGTGCGAATCGAACAGCCGGTGCTGGAGCGCTTGGCGCGATGGCGGCTGGCATAGAAGAAAAGGCGCAGCCGCATCGAGCTGCGCCCGCTGAGTGGTGATAGAAACGGAAACACGAGTGAATGCTTTCAAGCTGCTTAAAATCGAGATCATGGTTTTTGTCATCGCGCTGCTCGCGGCGGTCGGCTTTCTCGTCGCCAATCCTCCCGCGCTCGCTGAGGTCGTCAACGACGTTCGTGGGATCATCGGTCCTCAGCCGGTCGCCTTCATCGAAAATACTTTTTACGGCATCGCGGATGCGTTTCAGCATTTGACTTTTCAAGGGAAAACAACACCCGGTTATTGGTCGACTACACCCGCGCCTGCCGCGCCGGCGCAGTCAACGCCCGCACCGACGCTCCAGGCGGCAAAACCAATCTTTCAGCCAGGCAATGTGACGCCGCTCTATGCCCATCTCGCCGCGCCGGGCGAAGGGGTGTGGACGCCGATTTCCAACGCGTTCGATCCGGCTGCCGCGCCGTTGATGTACAAAACCTTTTTGCACCCCGATCCCAATCGTCCGTACGCGCGCGTCGCGATCGTCGCGATCGATGCGACGCGCGTGCGGCTGCACGTTGCTGCCGGAACGATCGAGCCCGTTTCCACCGCGAAGGTCGAGCGCACCGGGCTGATTCCTTCCACCGATCTGACGCATCTCGTCGCTGCGTTCAACGGTGGATTCCGCGCCATTCACGGTCATTACGGGATGATGGTGAACGGTCAAACGATTTTGCCGGCGGAGCCCAGCGCGGATACGATCGCGCTCTATTCCGACGGACACGTACGTATCGCGCCGTGGTCGGTCATCTCGAACACGCTGCCGCTGATGCAGTCGTTTCGGCAAACGCCGCCGTATTTGGTATCCCAGGGTCAGGTCAATTCCACGCTGCAAAACGAACAGCTCATTTCCTGGGGCGCGAGCGTGAGCGGCAAAACCGTGATCTGGCGATCTGCGTTGGGCGTGAGCGCGGATGGACGCACGCTCTATTACGCTGTTGGTGAATCGCTCACCGCGCAACGATTGGCGGAAGCGCTGGCTGCTGCCGGCGCGTCGGATGCCGCCGAGTTGGACGTGAACTTGTCGTTTGAACGTTTCCTGACGTACGCGCCGACGAACGGCAATCCGACCGAGCAAGTTTTGTTGGACAAGATGATCTACACGCCGTGGATTTACGTTTCCAAGCC
>DAIDTM010000647.1 GCA_027457205.1 Anaerolineae bacterium
CACATCGCGCTGAATCTGTTGAAACACGAACAGACCACTAAACTCGGCACCAAAACCAAACGGCTCAAAGCCGGCTGGGACGAAGACTATCTCCTCAAGGTTCTTTCTGGATAAGATGCGATTGCCCTGCCAGAATGCCGAGTGCCCACCCAGCAGACAGGATGTATGGTATAATCAAACTCAATGACACGTCGTGACTTTGAGCGCGTGGTCGCCCAGACCTTGGATGATTTGCCGGATGGCATTCGCCTCCAGATTGCAAATGTCGCTATCGTCGTCGAAGAGTGGCCCGACGAGGACACGCTGGATATGGCGGGCGTGGACGACCCGGCAGACCTGCTTGGATTTTATTACGGCATTCCCTTGACGGAACGGACCAGCAGTTATGGTCTGGTGCTGCCGGACAAGATCAGCATCTATCGTCAACCGATCACGCGGATTTGCCGCGACGACCGAGAACTGCGCGCGGCGATCCGGCGAACTCTGCGACACGAAATCGCGCATTATTTTGGAATCAGCGACGATCGATTGGAAGAGTTGGGCAGATACTAAAACGGAAAACGTGATTCGTGATACGTGATCTGAGAAGAATTGCGTTTCGCGAATTGCGTTTCTTTTTGAGGAGATGCTATGGACAAGTTCAAAACATACGTCGATGCGAACCGCGACCGCTTTATCGCCGAACTGCAAGATTTTTGCCGGCAGCCGAGCGTCGCGGCGCAAAATATCGGCATACGTGAGATGGCGCAGAAAGTGCTGGCGCGCTTGCAACAACTCGGCGCGAACGCGCGGTTGATTGAATTGCCCGGCGGCGCGCTGGTGGTCTACGGTGAAATCGGCTCGGGCAAGCGGACGCTGATGATCTACGATCACTACGACGTGCAGCCGCCGGAGCCGCTGGAACTATGGGAGACCGGTCCGTGGGATGCGGCAATTCGCGACGGCAAACTTTTCGCGCGCGGCGTTGCCGACAACAAAGGCAACCTTGTCTGCCGCATTCAGGCGATTGAGGCGTACCTCGCCGCGGTGGGCGCATTGCCTGTGAAAATTAAATTCGTCGTCGAAGGCGAGGAGGAGATTGGCAGCGTTCATCTTCCGCAATTCGCCAAAGAGAACCGTGCGCTACTGGAAAGCGCGGACGGCTGTCTGTGGGAATCCGGCAGCAAGGACATCAACGAGCGACCGATACTCGGGTGCGGTCTGAAAGGCATCGTCTACGTCGAACTGCACGCGCAGGGCGCCATACGCGATTTACATTCGTCGCTCGCGGCGATCGTGCCAGACCCGGCGTGGCGGCTGACCTGGGCTTTATCGACGCTGAAGTACGCGCACGACCACATCCTCATCGACGATTTTATGAGCCACGTCCGCGCGCCAACACCGGCAGAGATGGACGCGCTCAAGGCGATTCCGTACGACGAGGAAAAGGTGAAGGCGGATTACGGCATCGCCGCGTTCATCTGCAATCTGACCGGCGTCGAACTGCTGAAGAAATATTTGTACGAGCCAACCTGCACGATCTGCGGTTTGTATTCCGGCTACATCGGCGAAGGATCGAAGACGGTGCTGCCGAACCACGCGTTTGCGAAAATCGATTTCCGGCTCGTGCCGAACTTGACGCCCGACCTCGTCGTCGATCTTCTGAAAAAGCATCTGGCGCGGCGCGGCTTTAGCGACATTGAGGTCAAGTTGACCGAGACCGGCGAAGAGGTAGCGCGCTCGCCGCTCGATTCGCCCATCGTGCGCGCGGCAATCGACGCGGCGAACGCGGTCTATGCCAATGCGCCGATCATTTATCCCACTGCGGCGGGCAGCGGTCCGATGTATCCGCTGTGCCAGGCGCTGGGAATTCCGGCGGTGAACGCCGGCTGCGGCTGGTACGATTCGCGCGCCCACGCGCCGAATGAGAACGTCCGGATCGAGGATTATTTTGAGGGGATGTTTTTCGTCCGTGCGCTGATCGATCGGTTCGCGGCGATGTGACTGAGAATCGGGCGAAGGTTACAGACCTTCGCCCGATTTTTGTTTCACTTTTTCTGCAATCCCGCATAGCGGGCGATCAACCGTTTGACGCCTTTGCCGACGAACGCGACTTCAACTTCCTCATCCGCGCCGCTCCGCTTGCTCGACACGACGACGCCATCGCCAAAACTGGCGTGGCGCACGCGGTCGCCGGCTTTGAATTCCAAGTTTGCCTCGCGCGGAGCGGCGCGACGCGTGGTTTGCGCGGACGCGCGCCGCGCTATGCCGTCGTCATCGTCGTCGGTGAAGCGTTCGCGCGATTCAATGCGCGCAGACCGATGAACAGCTGGCTTGCCGCTGCCGGCAATCAACTCGCGCGGAATGTCCGC
>DAIDTM010000648.1 GCA_027457205.1 Anaerolineae bacterium
TTAGCGACGTTCCGGCGGACCTGATCTACACCGGCGCATTAAACAACACCGGCGAAGCGCTCACCCTGCGCGATCCGGGCGGCTACGTGATTGATAGCGTGAACGGAGATGCCGGCGCATGGCCCGCTGGCACGGGCAGCCCAAATTACTTTTCGATGGAACGCCGCAATCCGGTCTCTGCCGACAGTGACGCGAACTGGGCATCCAACGATGGCGTAAGACGTAATGGTAGAGACGCGAACAACAACCCGATTAACGGCACACCCAAGCAAACGAATTCGGCGACATTCAGCTTGACTGCCACGCCGACTCCCCTCCATACCGCGACGCCGACAAACAGCCCAACTCCTACCGCCGCGCCGGCAGCTGAGAGACTGCTCATCACCGAAGTCCTCTACGATGGAATCCAGGTCAACGAGGGCGACGAGTTCATCGAGATTACAAATCCACTCACGCGCACGGTTGACTTGGGCGGCTACAAAAT
Source organism: Anaerolineae bacterium (assembly GCA_027457205.1). Lineage (GTDB taxonomy): Bacteria > Chloroflexota > Anaerolineae > UBA4142 > UBA4142 > DAIDTM01. Next base: position 485 of record DAIDTM010000648.1, read on the forward strand.
CGGCGACGAAGACACTCAAGGCGGCGGCGAGGGAATGTACGTGTTTCCTGTCGGCACCCGCCTTGCGCCGAATGCTATTCTTGTCATCGCGAAAAACGCCGCGCAATTCCGCGCGCGCTTTGGCTTTGATCCCGCGTTCGAACTCGTCACGAGCGGCAGCGGTCTCACCGACACGCTGTCCGTTCCGAATCTCGCCAAGTATACCGCGTGGGCAACCGGCTCACTCGCGCTCTCAAATTCCGGCGATGAAGTGCTGTTGCTCGGTCCCAGCAACGAACTGGTCGATTCGGTCGCGTGGGGCAGCGGCAACTTTGCCGCCGTCGGTCTTGTCGGTGATGCCGACGCGCCGGAACCGCTCTCGCTTCAGCGCTACGGCACGCGGGACACGAACAACATGACGTTCGATTTTCTGCGCGGCGCGCCGTCGCCCGGCGCGCTCGTGTCGCCGCCAACGCCGCCCGCGCCGGGAACCGACACGTCGATGCCGGGCGGTATGTTCGCCTACTGGGGCGACTTGCAATCGCATTCCACCGTGTCGGATGGCAGCGGACCACCGCGCATGGCGTTCGCGACCGCGCGCTCTGCCGGACTCGATTTCTTTGCGCTCACCGATCACGACAACAGTCTATCGCCGGCGGAATGGGACGAGCTTGACCGCGCCGCGACCGAGGCGACGGTCAATCATGCGTTTATCGCGCTGCGCGGATTTGAGTACACCAACTCTTCGAAAGGGCACATCGCGGTCTTCAACACGCGCGACTGGGTCTCGCACGACGATCCCGCGTACGACACGCTCCCCGAATTTTACGCGTGGCTCGGCGCGCAAAACGATGCGATTGCGCAGCTCAATCATCCGGATTTCACGAGCGGCGGCGATTTCGACAATTTTGCCTTCAACGCCGCCGCGTTCGACCGAATCGTTCTGCAAGAGATCGGCAACAACGCGAACGGCATCTATCGCCAGTTTGAATCGCAATTCATTTCCAGCTTGGATCATCACTGGCACGTCGCGCCGGCGAATAATTCCGACAACCATGACCTGAACTGGGGTAGCGACTCACCGCACCGCGTCGGCGTCCTCGCGCCCGCGCTGACGCAAGCCGATGTGCTGGATGCGCTCCGCGCGCGGCGCACGTTCGCGACAGAAGACTCGAACCTCGCCATCGCGTTGCAGGCGAACGGCGCGTGGATGGGTTCGACGATTCGCGCGCAGCCGACGCTCGACATCGCCGTCACCGTCAGCGATCCGGACGCCGAGCCGCTGCGGCTCGATCTGATCGACAATGGCGTCGTCGTGCGTTCGCAGACGTTTCCATCCTCCACCATCACTTGGACGCTCGCCATCTCCGGTGGCTCGTCGCATTTCTATTTTGTCCGCGCGACGCAAGCCGACGGCGATCTCGCGTACAGCGCGCCGGTCTGGACCGACAGCACGCGGCTGCCGACGCCCATTCCACCCACCGAAGCGCCGCGCGAAAAGAAATGGATCCTGGGGAATGTCTCCGCGGAGACCGCGCGGACGACCACGCTGGGCGCATCGCTTGATCTGGAAGCGTGCGTCACGGTTCCGCCCGGTGTGCTGAGCGACCGATTTATTTTCGTCCAGGACCACACCGGCGGAATCAAGGTCTATCTTTCGTCACGCGTTGGCAACTTTCCGGCGATCAACCTCGCCGACCGGGTCGCGCTGCGCGGTCGCGCCGTGACGAGTTACGGCGAGCGCGAGGTGCAGATTCAGGATGCAAAGACCATCCAAGTGCGCGGCGCGTGCGCGCCGACCGCGCCGCGAAAAACCGCCGCCGGCGCGATCGACAAAAGCATCGAGGGATTGCTGGTCGAGGTGAACGGGGTAGTGAAGAGCGTGGATCGCGGCGAGTTTGTTTTGAACGACGGCAGCGGCGATGTGCTGGTGTACATCGATTATACGACCAAGATTCGGTTGCCGCGCCTCGCCGTGGGACAGCCCGTCCGCGCGATGGGTGTGGTGCGCCGCGCGCGCGGCAAAACCGCGGTGCTGCCGCGCTACACGACCGACATCGCCACGGGGTCTGCGCTCACGCCGACGTTCACGCCGCGCCCGCCGGCAACTCGCACGCCGACCGTCGCGCCGCGCGTCAGCGCGCCAGCGTCGTCCACCGCAACCCCGCCGCGCGTCTCGCCTTCGCCCTCGGCGACGCTGCGCGCGTTTATGCGCCCGACGCTTGCGCCCGTTGAGCCAGCAACCATCGACGCGCGGGCGCTCGCCGCGGTGGGCGGTTCAACGTCGATTGCCGCGAGTCTGGTTTTGTTTGTGGCGGCGGGGCTGCTGTTGAAACGTCGTTGAGCAAAAAGGCGGAATCGAATTGCGCCGCACTTATCCAGTGCGGCGCAATTTTTTCATCTCTCGTACACCACCGCGCCGCGCGGGTACGTCATCTCGCCGCGGAGCGATTCATCCAGCCAACGATTCAGCCGATCAGGGCTGGCGTGTCGGCGTCACGCTGATAGGCGCGCCGGTGACGGTGGGCGTGGGACTGGGAGTGAGGAAATCGTACGGGAGGGGACTGACGCGCTGGAGGGGCAGCGCGCCCGGCGTAACCGTCGGTTGCGGCGCGTGCGTCGGCGCAGCAAGCGGTTGCAGGGGAAAGACCAACACCGCCAAGGTGCTGAAGACCAGATAATTGGCGAGCACCAAAACGATGATAATGCTCCAATTGCGCGAATTCATTCTCACCCTCCAGCGTCATTATATCATCCCGCGCGTGAACACGCAAACTGACTTGGGTACTATGACGCTGGTGATTTCCAAAACTCCGAGACCCGAAGGGTGTTGGGAAACCCTTCGGGTCTGAATGCCGCTCACGCTCGAGTGGAGCGGAGTCTTTCTTTGATTTTCTCCGCGTCCTCTGCGGTAAAATTGCAGAGCATCGCAGGGCGCGCTACAGTCTCGCTTAACGAGAATTTAAGTTGCGGTTAAATCGAACTTAACCACGCGCCTGACTTACAGTGGTATAGTGCTGCCAGAATCGAGTGATCGAAAAATCTAAATCAAGGAGAGAGAAAATGAACGGGGTCATTCAGGCGTTGCTCGCAGGACTGGCGGCACTGTCCGCCGCATCGGGAGCGCCGCAAGCCAATGTCAATGCGGTCCACTTGCAAGCCAAGCCCGCCGTGTCTGCGCCGGCGGCGATTGCGGTGACGGATATCGTCACACCCACGGACTCGGTGGAAATTACGGGAACCGTCCAGAGCATCACCGGCGCTAGTCTCGTCTTGAACAATGGCGTCACCGTGACGCTGGGAGTGAACGTCGAGGTCAAGGGCAACCTGCGGCCCGGCGCGATCGTCAAGATCGAAGCGACCCAGCAATCCAATGGAACGCTTCTGGCGACTCAGGTCCAAGTTGGCGGCGCGAGCGACAAGTCGCAAGACAGCGTCGACAAGAACATGGTGCAGGATACCAGCATCGATGCGACCAAAACGCAGGATACCAGCATCGATACGACCAAAACGCAGGATACCAGTATCGATACGACCAAGACACAGGACAAGAGCATCGATACGACTAAATCGCAAGGCAGCATCGACCAGAACAATTCGCAGAGCAGCCACGACAAGGGCAACCATAGCCAGCCGCCGAGCAGCAACGACAAGAGCAATAGCCAGTCACAAGGCGGCGCCGACAAAAGCAATACCCAGTCGCACGACAGCCAGGACAAGGGCGGAAGCCAGCCGCCAAGCCCAGACAATTAACATCGCGGCGGCGAGACCAACTGAGAAAAAAGGCGAGAGGAATAATCCTCTCGCCTTCGTTAACTTGCGGATCGGACGCTCCGCGGCTTCGTCGGCACAAACCGCCTCCTTCCAATGACATCTGAACGCTTACTAAAAATGCGCGGTATTCGCGCAAATTCCAATCCGCTTAAAATAGATTTAAGGTCTCGTTAAAGTTGGCTTAACCTATCGCGTTTGCGGCGGTGTTAGTCTAAAGTCGAGTGAGCGCGACCGCTCAGCTCAAAGAATCAAGGCGAAAGGAGAAATGAGATGAACGAACTGGTGCGGACCCTGGTCGCTCTCTTGACCGCCCTGTCTGCCGCTGCGGGAACGCCACCCGCCAGCGCCAAGTTCCAAGCGCCGGTCTTGGTTGCGCCCGTCGGGATCAATGTGAGTCAGGTGGTTACGCCAACGGTCACGCCTGAACCTTCAGTAGAAATCACCGGGACTGTTTCGACCGTCACCGGCACGACGATCATATTGAGCAACGGCATGACGGTCACGCTTGCGACCAACGCTGAGGTGAACGGGGCCCCGCAGCCCGGCGTCGTCATTCAGATCGAAGGCAAGCTGCAGCCAGACGGCACCATCATCGCCTTTGAGATCAAGGTGGGAGGCAAGTCCAACGATGACAACGAGAACAACACCCATGTCATCACTGGAACGGTGACCATCACAGACGACAATCACATCGACGACGACAAGATCATCACCGGCACAGCCACGATCACGAATGACGACCGCTTCGACGATCACAAGATCATCACCGGCACACAGACCATCACGGATGATCTGGGGATGGACATCAAGTTCATCACCGTACCCAAGACCATCCCAGATGCGATCGGCGGGGAACACAAGTCTCAAGGCATCGGCGATAAAAACAAATCACAGAGCGGCGGTCAGTGGACTGGCAACCATAACGGTAATGGTGGAAACCAAGGTGATCGCCAGAACCAGAGTCCGCCAAACCAAGCGCCGCCGCCCAACTCAGGTGATCACGGCGATGGCGGAGGCGGCGATAACTAACACTCGGCGCATAAAGGCAAGTTCGTGAACCAAAAACGATGCGCTCCGGATTTCGGAGCGCATCGTCTATTTTTGAGGCAACTCGGCGTAGAGCGTTTCGATTCGATCTGCGACGCGCTCCCACGCGTACTCGCGCGCAACCTCGATGCCGCGCTTGCCTAGCCGCGCGCGCAACGCCGGTTCGCGCAGCAACTTGCCCAGACAGTCCGCCAGCGCGTCGGGATCGCGCTCCGGCACCAGATAGCCGGTCTCGCCGTCGCGCACGATGTACGACAAGCCGCCGACGTCCGATGCGACGACCGGCGCGCCGCACGCCATCGCCTCCAGCGCGACCATGCCGAACGATTCGTACAGCGACGGCATCACCACCACATCGGCGGTGGCGTAATAGTACGGCAGCGCTTCCTGCGAGCGGCGACCGAGAAAGGTCACCAGATCGTCGATGCCGAGTTCGTCTTTGAGCGCCTGCAGCCGCGCCAGCTCCTCGTCCGGCTCCTCCTCGTCGATGTCTCCGCCGACCAGGCAAACGCACAGATGTCCGCGCAGCGTGGGGTTTTCTTCGACGACGCGCGCCATCGCTTTGAACCAGATGTCGATGCCCTTCACCGGATCGATCCGTCCGACGAAGAGCACGGTGTGATCGTCTTTCGGCGCGTCAACGGCTTGTTGGGCTTGCTCCGCCGGAATCGGATGGAAGAGACTCAGGTCGACGCCTGGCGAAATGACCGCGATCCGGTCCGCCGGCGCGTCGTAGAGATCGATCATTTGCTGCTTGTCGCGCGGCGTGGACGCGACGATGCGATCGGCGAACTGCATGATCTCGCGCTCGACCTCGATGCGGCGGTCGGTCTCGCGGTCGGTAACCCCGCGCGCGACCTGGTTCTTCATTGCGCCGAGCGTGTGAAACATTTGCACGACCGGCGCGGGCTGACATTCCTGCAGCGCACGCGCGACCCAGCCGGAGAGCCAGTAGTGCGCGTGGTACACATCGTAATGAATGTTTTCATTTTCCATCACGGACTGAATGCCGTGCGTGAACTCGGGCAGATAGTTGAAGAGGCGATGCTTGCTGTACGGTTCTTCCGGACCGGCGGGAATGTGGAACACGCGCGCGCCCGGACCCAAGCCGCCAACGTCCTTGTGCGGCACATGCGAACTCGCCGAACGCGTGAACACATCGACGCTGTGACCGCGCGCCGCGAGTTCGCGCGAGAGTTCGCGGACGTAGACGTTCATCCCGCCGGTCTCTTTGCCGCCGAGCGCTTCCAACGGGCAGGTATGCACACTAATCATTGCAATATTCATGGAGAGATTTTGTCCATCGCGCGGTGAGTTTATCGGAGAGATTATAACACACCTGCGGAGAGGCACCAAAAAACTGGGCGACGGCTCAAGCTGGCGCACAAAATTGTAGAAACGTTGCGCGCAACGTCTCTACCGCGCCGACCGTAAATTCAGAATCGGTCACCGCTCGCGCGAGGCGCGGCGGCTGACGGAGGGACGCGGCTTTTTTCGTCTCGGCTCAACGTCCTCCACCGCGCGCTCGCCGCTCAACCAGCGCGCCTCCACGTACTGCGCGTAACCCATCGCCAGCAAATCCTTGACGGCGCGATCGATCGTCGCGCGATCCGCGCCTTCCCACACTTCCAGAAACGCGCCGGGCGTCGAGGTGAGACGATACCCGGCGACCAGCGCGATGCCGGCTGCCGCCGCCACTTTCGCGACTTGATCGACAAAATCCGCGCGCGCGATCGGCGTCAAGCCCCACCAGCCCTCTTTGAACGTACCGATGACGACAAGTCCAACGCGAGTGCTCACCGAGGTGACCTTGCTCATGCCGACTTGCCATATCCCGGCGGCAGGATGCGCGGCGCGTGCCGCCCGACGAGCACCGCCAACATTCCGCCGCGTTGTGCGACATTGACGACTTGTTTCTGCGACGCGCGCCCCAGCACCGCAACGCCGTACTTGGTCGGCGCGAGACCAACGACCGCGTAGAACGGCGCGGCTTGCACCGTGCCGTCGTCCGCGATCACTGGAAATTCGTACACGCTGATCTTGGCGAGGCGTTGGACGACCCACGCGCCCGGTTCTTTCAGTGCGAGTTCGATCGCGTCCGCCCATTCGCCGTCCGTCGCCGACGGACCGATCAGTACGCTTTCGCCGCCGTAGGAGCGATTCGGCTTGATGACCAGAATCTCGCGATTCTTGCGGACGTATTCCGCCAAATCGATGATCTCGTTGTGCGGATCGGTGGTGCGCGCCTCGCGCAGCGTCCGCGTCCACAGGACGTGATGCCGAAAGATGTTGCGCTCGTCCACGCTAAAGTACTGCGAGAACCGCGGATCGGTGAACACTTCAAAGCAGCTCTTGTGATCGAAGTCGCCCGCCATCGACGAGATCATTTGGTTTTGCTTGAACAGGTGCTTGATCGCGCGCATATTCTCGCCTTCCTTCTCCTGGTCGGCGAGATCGCGCACTTCGTAATCGCGGTACGCCACGTCGATCATGTGACCCTCGTAGTACACTTCATTATTACGCAACACCAGTTCGGTTGGATCGGCGTGATAAATCTCATAGCCGCGCGTGCGATAATAATGCGTCAGCGTCTCGAGTTCGTTGGGACCATCGCCGGCGTACTTGGGATCGACGAGGCAGACCGTCCTGCCTTTGCGCTCGATCGCCTCCGCGTGATCGGTCAGTTCGAGAATGAACAGGTCGCGCAAGTCCTGGCTCGATTCCAAATCGAGGTCGGGTGCGATTTCTTGCAGCGCGGGGACGATGATATCACGGATGATCGCTTCCGCCGTGGGAATCAAATGGATGCCGCCCACGCCGACCAGGTTCGGCTCGATGAACGCGAGCGTGTCTTTCCAGAACGGGCTGGTGAGATCGACGATCGCGTCGAGGCGACCGAAGACGGTGTGGAATTGGTTGTGACTCGCGCCCCAGGTATCCCACAGCCATTTGGCTTCCAACTCGTCGAGCGGGACGACCTCGCGGATGTTGAAATCCTTGAGATAGAGTTCCGGCCTTCGCTTGAGCGCGCCGACGAGCGAGAGCGAGACGTAATGGAAATAGTTGAGCTGCTCGGAGAAGATGCCGGCGGGGCGGAGCATCACGTTGATCGTTTCCTGCTGCCCGTCGCGGAAATAGACCAATTCGCGGCGCGTCGCCTCGTCGGTCACCTGCTGCGCGAGCGCCTTTAATTTTTCCGGCGGCATACTGAAGAAGAGCTGCCGCAGGCGGCTATCGAGACTGACGCCGCGCAAACCGTGTTCGTCGGCGGTTGTCATTGGAGCGACCATCGTGATCCTCCCGGCGGCTAGTCGTTAGCGGCTAGTCGCTCGTCCTTCGTCGTTGGTCAACATTCTAGCACATCGCAGCGCGGGCGGCAAGAGACCTATCCCCCAATCGTATCGCTGGAGGTCAGGAAGATCGCCGCGCCGACCAGCCCCCACGACCACATCGCGATCAATGGATTGAACGACGCGACGACAATGGAAAACAAAAAGACGAACGGCGCGATCAGACTGCGGCGCGTGATGCGCGCGACCCGGCGCGGGTCAAGCGAGCGGTCGATCAGACGATAGTTGCGCGAGGCGTACCACCACAGCAGCGCTTTGACGAAACCAATCGCGGCGAGACTGGCGGCGTAAAACGTCACGGTGAATTGCGGCGCCGGATAATTGCCGAGCAGCCCGTTGGGAAAGGGCAGGAACGCGACGAACATCAACAGCAGCAGGTTGATCCAGATCAGACGCCGGTCGTACCGCTTGATGTACTGGAAATCGCGATGGTGCGAGACCCAGTAACTGCCGATAATCAAGAACGTCAGGATGTAACTGATGAATTTCGGCGTCATTGCCGCCACCTGCTGCGGCAGGTCGGTGGCTGCCTGACTGAGCGGCATCTCCGGCACGCGCAGGTCGAGCGCCATCAGCGTGATCGCAATGGCGAACACCGCGTCGCTGAAGAAGATGATGCGGTCGAGCGCGAATTTGGTGGTGGGAGACTGGTCCGTATTATCAGGCATAGCTACTCCGAATTTATCGGGGTGATGGTTTGTACGTTGCAGAGTTTTCGTCGTCCTGCATCCAATTGGAAGGGTTAGCGTCAATGTATTTGCGGATACGGTCAAGGTCTTTTTCGTTGCGAATGATGTGCTCGTAATAATTGCGTTGCCAAACCGGCGCACCTCGCGTATCGCACAATTCGTTGATGCGTTTGGTGACGGCAGATTTGAATGAACCGATAATTGCCCCAAGCGAACCGGGCGATGCGCCACGCGGTAGGGGCGAGGTATTCGGTCGTAGGGG
>DAIDTM010000649.1 GCA_027457205.1 Anaerolineae bacterium
CGCGCGCCCATTGCCGTCGCGCAAGCCGAGCAATATCAACGCGCGCTCACCCAATCGCGCGGCAGATCGGCGGACGCGCTCGTCACGTCGGAACGGCACATGGCTGCGCTCAACCTGTTCGAAGCGAGCGCGACGGTCACGCGCGCCGGCACGCTGGACTGGCGCGATCGAATTGATGATGTGCTGCTGCATCCCATCTGGGGCTATGCCGCGCTGCTCGTCATTTTGTTTGTCTTTTTCCAGTTGGTCTATGGCATCGGCACGCTCGTCGAACAACCCACGCTCGCAGTTTTTGATCGTCTCTCACAGCAAATTGCAATCTGGCTGCCCAACTCGCCGTTGCCGCGTGAATTGGTCGGCGGCATCCTGGACGGAATTTCCGGCGGCGTCGCCATCGTGCTGCCCTATCTGGTACCGTTTTTGCTGGGGCTGGGCATTTTGGAGGACATTGGCTATCTGCCGCGCGTGGCGTTTTTGGTGGATGGCTTGATGCATCGGCTGGGGTTGCACGGCAAAGCGGTCATTCCATTCATTCTCGGCTACGGCTGTAACGTGCCCGCCGTGATGGCGACGCGCATTCTGGAAGAGCCGCGCGACCGCGTCATTGCCGCCACGCTTGCCACGATGGTGCCATGTGCCGCGCGGCTCACCGTGGTCTTTGGACTTGCCGCGTTCTATCTGGGTCCGGGGTACGCCGCCGGCATCTACGCGCTCAATCTACTCGTCGTCGCCGTTACCGGCGCGGTGCTCACGCGCTGGATGCCCGAAGTCACGCCCGGCTTGATCCTCGAAATGCCAGTCTATCGGATGCCAACGGTGCGGACGGTCATCGCCAAGGGCTATTTTCGCGTCCGCGAATTTGTGACCATGGCGTGGCCCATGCTGATTGGCGGCAGCGTGGTGTTGAGTTTGCTCAACTATTTCAAACTCGACGGTGTCGTTAATGCGGCGCTCGCGCCGGTGACGTGGTTGCTGGGCTTGCCCGCGTCCGTTGGAACGACGCTGATTTTCGGCGTGTTGCGAAAGGAACTCGCGCTCGTGATGCTTCGCCAAGCCCTGAACACAACTGATGTGGCGACTGTCCTGTCATCAACGCAAATGTTGACCTTCACGGTGTTCGTCGTATTCTATATTCCGTGCCTGGCGACGCTTGCCGCGCTGGATCGTGAATTAGGACGCCGAAATATGCTGGGCGTCGCCACGCTCACGACGACGATTGCGCTGTCCCTTGCGCTGGTCGTGCGCGTTGGGTTCACCGCCATTGGATTACGCTGATGACTATAAGTTGCCGCTTCGACGCGGCGTCATCTGTCCGACCGGCAAAGGTATGTTGGAACGCGAGATGATAAAAACCTTGCGAGAGGTCACACCCCTCGCAAGGTTTTTTATACGGACAGGTAGTAGTGGATCGAGCTAGTTACGGTTTGATGTGTCCGACGAACGTACCCCAGTTGGCGAGCACGGTGCGATTCGTTCCGCACGAGAGAGACGTACACTTCGCCGGGATATACTCGCCGGCGATCCAGATCGAATTGCCACTGACCGTCGCCGCTGAATAGTCGCCCCAGCGCGCCGGACTGCCGGAGCTATATGGCTGGTAGCCGCTAAATCCATCTTCAGGTCCCTTGCCTTTGCCGGCGATGTGAATGCTGCCAATGCCTTCATCGAGTCCGCCGCTGATGTAGGCGACGCTAGGGTAATAGTCTTTGCCGGAGAGCGTAAAGACCATCGCCGCGTTGCCATCGGAAGTCACGCCGATTGATGGGAACAGCACGTTATTCCCTTT
>DAIDTM010000650.1 GCA_027457205.1 Anaerolineae bacterium
GCAGTCAACGCCGCGATTAATCGCCGCGAAAGCGGCGTCTGGTCTTGGTCCCACACGCCGAGCCGCACGCGCGTCACCTGCATCCCGAAGAGATAGGAAAAGGTGAGGAGCATGATCGCCGGCGACAGCGTGACGAGAAAGAGCGTGCGCTTGTCGCGCCAGATGTGGCGGAATTCCTTCCGCACGATTGCCCAGAGCCGATGAAAGGACATGCTTATTTTTCCGCCCGCGCCGCGCCGCGCAAAAATAGGTCGAACGCAAAGTCAACACGCGCTTGCTCCGATGAATCGCCGAGAGACTGCAACGCCGCGGAAACGAGACCGACCAGGCAGAGCGCGGAGAGCGTCGGATCGATGTCGCGCAGTTCGCCTGCCGCGATGCCGTTCTCGATTTCGCGCGTCAAGACCGAGGCAAACTCGCCGCGCAGCGGCGCGATCGTCTCCAGCGTTTTGCTGTCCACGTTTGCCGGGACCTGGGTCATCCCGCCGAGGATCAGAGCCAGCACGTGACTGCGCGGACCGATCAATTGCCCCAGCACGCGCACCGCCCCGCGTAGGCGTTCGCGCCATGTGCTGCCCCGCGCGCCGGCATCCATCTGCTCGCGACTCTGGCGCGACATCTCGGTCAAGACGGCGAGGTAGAGCGCCTGCTTGTTTTCAAAGTGATGGTAGATCGACGACTTGACCAGCCCCGCCGCCTCCGCGACATCGCTGATCGAGACGCCGCGAAAACCGCGCTCGGCGAACAAGACGCTGGCAGAATGCAAGATTCTGGTGCGACCATCGCCCTCTGCAACCATTCTGTTTTCCTCGATAATTCCAGCATAAAAACAACTGACCGAACGTTCGGTCGGGAGCGCATTATAGCCAGATTGGATTGGTTGTCAAGTTGATAGAGAAAGGACGCTGGCAAGGACGGTCGGCTGGACGGGGCTGGGGTAAAATGCAGACAATCAAGTAAAACAAAAAGGGAGGCACAAGATGTTAATCGATTCTGGACTGTTTATTCTTCGGCTGGTCCTCGGGTTGCTCTTTGTCGCGCACTGGTCGCAAAAGTTGTTCGGCTGGTTCGGCGGCGGCGGACTGAAAGGCACAGCCGGCTGGCTCGGCTCAATGGGAATGCGCCCGGCGATCTTCTGGGCGTTTATGGCGGCGATTAGCGAGTTCGGCGGCGGCTTGTTGCTGGCGCTCGGTTTCCTTAGCCCGCTCGGCTCGCTTGGCATCATCGCGGCGATGATCGTCGCAATCGTCAAGGCGCACCTGCCGAAGGGACTCTGGAATTCAAAGGGCGGGTACGAATATCCACTCTTGATTATCGCGGGAGCGTTCACTCTCGGTCTTACCGGTCCCGGCGCGTTCTCGCTCGATGGCATTCTGCACATCGCTTTGCCCGAACCGACGGCGTTCATGATCGGCTTGGTGCTGGTCATCGCCGGCGCGATCGCGGCGGAACTGACCAAAATCACGCAGCCGGCGCACGCATCGTAATACACAAGCGCATTACTGCAACATAGATCAGGATGCATCTCTGAATTCCTCTTCTTCTCCTCCTCAGAGATGCATCTTTTTGGAAAGATAAAAATGACGATTCAAGGATTGCACCACATCACGTTGATCTCTTCGGACGCGCAACGCACCGTCGATTTTTATACGCGCGTGCTGGGATTACGCCTCGTCAAAAAGACGGTCAACTTTGACGATCCGAGCAGCTATCATCTGTATTTTGGCGATGCTATCGGCAGCCCCGGCACGGCGATTACCTTCTTCGAATGGCGCGACGCGCCGTGCGGACATTCGGGCATCGGCGGCACGCATCACCTAGCGCTCCAGGTTGCCGATTACGCCGGCTTGCTGAAATGGAAACGACGGCTGACCGATCTAGGACTGCGGGTGGACGCGCCGCTCGATCAACGTTACTTTAATTCGATCCAGTTTAACGATCCCGATGGTGTTCGCCTTGAGATCGCGACGCGCGGTCCCGGCTGGGCGCGCGACGAGCATACCGCGATGGCGGACCAGGCGCACTTGCAAATCGAAACGTGGGACGCGCCGGTCGATGAAATCACCGACGATATGTCGCTCGCGCGCGGGATGCACCATATCGCGGCGGTCTCGTCCAACCTCGAACGCACGGAAGCATTCTACACCGGCTTGCTCGGAATGCCGCGCATCAAGGCGCTGACCGATCTGGACGATACGCGCGCGGCGCGCTGGTACTGGGGCGTGGAGGATGGGCAGCCCGGCACGCTGATCTCGTACGTCCAGCGCGATCCGCGCGAGACGCCGCGCGCGCGCTACGGCGTCGGTCAGACGCATCACTTTGCGCTTGCGGTGCCGGACGCGGAAACGCAACTCGAATGGCGCGCCAAGATCGTGCGCGCCGGCTTGCGCGTCTCGCCTGTGATGGATCGCGTCTACTTTAAGAGCATTTACACGAACGATCCCGACGGGCACATCGTCGAACTGGCGACGCTCGGTCCGGGCTTTGCGGTCGACGAAGACGCGGCGCATTTGGGCGCGTGTCTGAAACTACCGGCGTGGCTGGAAAAGTACCGTGACGAGATCGAGCCGACGCTTCAGCCGATTGCCGCGCCGGCATTTTGAACCGCGAAGAGCGTAAAGATAAGAAAAAAATTCTTGCGTTCTTGGCGTCCTTTGCGGTTAGTTCACCTTACGTCGAAATGAATCTAACACTACATCAAGGTCAACCGATTCTCACCGCCGGCGAACCGCTGAACCGCGCGCACGCGGCGGTGGTGATGCTGCACGGACGCGGCGCGTCGGCGGAAGATATTCTGACGCTCGCGCCGGAACTCGCGCAACCTGGCGTGGCGTACCTCGCGCCGCAAGCCGCTAACGGTACGTGGTATCCCAATCCGTTCCGCGCGCCGCTGGCGAGCAACGAACCGTGGCTTTCGTCCGCGTTGCGCGCCGTCGCGGACGCGCTCGCGCAAATCGCCGCGGCAGGCATTCCGCCGGAACGCACGCTGCTCCTGGGATTCTCGCAGGGCGCGTGCCACGCGCTCGAATTTGCGGCGCGCAACGCGCGGCGGTACGGCGGCATTGTCGGCTTGACTGGCAGTTTGATCGGTCCGTACGATCTGCCGCGTGAATACGCTGGTTCACTCGCCGGCACGCCGGTCTTTCTCGGTTGCAGCGACGTCGATTTTCACATTCCGAAAGAACGCGTCGAGTCGACCGCGCAGGTGCTGACGCGTTTGGGCGGCGAGGTCACGACGCGGTTCTATCCGGGGATGGGACATACGGTGAACCAAGACGAAATCGATTTTGTGCGTGGAATGATGGCACAGTTCATTTTGAATGTCGCTTGACACAACAAACTAAATTCCTTTTGGGAGGTTACTGACATGAACGTCACAATTTTCGGTACAGGCAATATGGCGCGCGCGATCGCGACGCGGATGCTCGCGGGTGGAAACAGCGTTACGCTCTTGAGCCGCACGCCGGACAAGTCGGCGAAGGTCGCGCAAGACCTTGCGCCGCACGCGAAAAAAGGCGCAACCGTACGGGTCGCCGCGCTGGGCAGCGCCATTGCGGATCCGGTAGTGATCAATACGATCTGGTTTCATTCCGCGCAGGAGGTCATCAAGGCGCACAGCGATCAACTCAAGGGCAAGATCCTGGTGGACGTGACCAATCCCTTGAATCAAACGTTTGACGATCTGGCGACTCCGCCCGGCTCTTCTGCCGCCGAAGAGATTGCTCGCGTCGCGCCCAAGGAAACCAAAGTCGTCAAGGCGTTCAACACGACCTTCGCCGGCTTGATCGCGCAGGGTCACGTCGCGAACCAGCCGCTCGACGTGTTCATCGCGGGTGATGACGCGCAAGCCAAAGCGACCGTCGCCCAACTTATCGAAGAAGGCGGACAGCACCCCATCGACGCGGGACCGCTGAAACGCGCGCGGCAGCTCGAAGGGCTGGCGTTGCTCAACATCACACTGCAAGCCAAGCACGCCAAGCCGTGGATGAACTCGGTCAAGATCGTCGGATGAACATTTAAGGCAATCGACGTGAATCAACCTATCGAGAATCTGACCAAAGACGATCTGCGCTGCCAAACCAACCAGATGATCGACCAAATGCTGGCTCTCATCGCCGACTGCGCCGACGAAGATGTAACGTTCGTTCCGATCGACGACGCGGCGCACGATAAGTTCGCTGCCAACGCGGCGGAGGTCAACATCAGCTGGACGCTGGGGCACGTCATCGTTCACACGACTGCCTCGGCGGAAGAATCCGCGTTTCTCGCGGCGGAACTGG
>DAIDTM010000651.1 GCA_027457205.1 Anaerolineae bacterium
CGGAATCAAAGTTTGGATCTATCGCGGCGACGTGCGTCCGGAAGAGCGGCAAGCGCAGATCATCAAGCAGATCGAAGAAGCCGCCAAGCAAGCCGAAGTCTCGGAACAGAACTAATTCGACCTTTTGATTCGTTTTTTTGGAGTGTTTTGAAATGTTGATGCCCAAACGAGTTAAATATCGCAAGACCCATCGTGGGCGAATGAAAGGGAAAGAGAGCCGCGGCGTAACGCTGGACTTTGGCGATTACGGCTTGCAGGCGCTGCAACCCTGCTGGATGACGAGCCGTCAGATCGAAGCGGCGCGTCGCGCGGTGGTGCGCTTTGTCAAGCGCGGCGGCAAGTTGTGGATTCGCGTCTTTCCGGATCACTCGGTCACCATCAAGGGCGCCGAAACGCGTATGGGCGGCGGCAAGGGCGCGCCGGACCACTGGGGCGCGGTGATTAAACCGGGGCGCGTCCTGTTCGAGATCGGCGGCGTGAAGGAAGAGACCGCGCGCGAAGCGATGCGCCTCGCCGCGTACAAGTTGCCGATCAAGACGCAGTTCATTTCCAAGACGGAGGCGCAGTAATGGACGCTGCAACGCTTCGCGGAATGGATAATGCCGCGCTCAAAAAGCAACTCGACGATTTGTATCAGGAATTGTTCAACCTGCGTTTCCAGCGCGCCGCCGGGCAGCAGCCCAACTTTAATCGCTTGGGCGAAGTCAAGCGCGATATCGCACGCGTCAAGACGGTTCAACGCGAACGCGCGCGCGTGGCGAAGGAGGCAAAGGCGCAATGATACCCAAAACGCAACGCAAAGTGATGACCGGTCGCGTCGTCAGCGACAAGATGGCAAAGACCGTCATCGTCGAAGTCGAACAGCGCCACGCGCATCCGTTGTACGGCAAGGTGGTCACGCGGGCGCGCCGCTTCAAGGCACACAACGAAGAGCCGCTCGCCAAATTGGGCGATCTCGTCAAGATTACCGAATCGCGTCCGTACTCGCGTGAGAAACGCTTCCGCGTTTCGGAAATCGTCCAGCGCGGCGTCGTGGTCGAGCAGGCGGTGGACGTCGAATTGGAATCGCTGCGCGCGAAGGAAGAAGCCGACCGCGCCACGCGCCGCGCGGAGGAAGAACGCCGCGCCGCCGAGCGGCTGGCGAAGTTGGCGGGCGATGAAGAAGAAGAGGCGTCGTCCGAGGCGGAAGAAGCGACGGGAGGTGAGGAAGAATGATTCAGACAACCACTCATCTCAAAGTCGCAGACAACACTGGCGCGCGCGAGATCATGTGCATCCGCGTGATGGGCGGATCGAGCCGCAAGGTGGGTACCGTGGGCGACGTGATTATCGCCGCCGTCAAATCCGCCATTCCCACCAGCTCGATCAAGAAGGGCGAAGTGGTGCGCGCGGTGATCGTCCGCACGAGCAAAGAGTACGGTCGCAAGGACGGCTCGTACATTCGCTTTGACGACAATGCGGCGGTGATTCTGGAGAGCGAGACCACCAATCCGCGCGGCACGCGTATCTTTGGACCAGTGGCGCGCGAACTGCGCGACAAGGGATTTATGAAGATCATCTCGCTCGCGCCTGAGGTATTGTAGGGGCAGCCCTCGTGGCTGCCCTGGGCGACCATGACTGTGGCGAAGTGCGCCACAGCCAGGTCGCCCCTACGATGATATTGGAGATATTGGTATGAACAAGATTCGTAAAGGCGATACCGTGCAGATCATCGCCGGCAACGATCGCGGCAAAAAGGGCGAGGTGCACAGTGTCCTGCCCCGGAAGAATCAAGTGATCGTCAGCGGCATTAACCTGATGAAAAAGCACCAAAAGCGCACCGGCGACGTCAACACGCAAGCCGGCATCATCGAGCGCGAAGGACCGATCGATATTTCTAAAGTGATGCTCGTCTGCAAGAATTGCGGCAAGCATACGCGGGTCGGCTTTAAGACCTTCGAGGATGGCACCAAAGCGCGCGTCTGTCAAAGCTGCCACCAGGTGGTGGACTGACAATGCAAGCGCGAGGTTAGAGATTAGAAGTTTGAGATTGGAGATTAGACCGTCGATAGGTTTCCAACCTCCAGCGGCTGATCTCCAACATCCAGATTGACGAGGTAAAAGATGGCGAAGCCAGAAACGGGCAAGCCAGAAGGCAAAAAGGAACAGAAACCCAAGGGTGCGGACGCGAAAGCCGCGGACGCCAAGGGCGCGCCCAAAGAAAGCAAGGACGCCAAGAGCGTCAAACGCGCCAAGTCGGCGGTACCGCCGCGATTGAAAGAGCGCTATCGCAAGGAAATTCTGCCGGCGCTGATGCGCGAGTTTGGTTACAGCAATGTGATGCAAGCGCCGCGCCTCTCGAAAATCATCGTCAACATCGGCGTGGGCGAAGCCATCGGCAACGCCAAGGCGCTCGACGGCGCGGTGAAAGACATGACATTGATCACCGGACAAAAGCCGCTCGTCATCAAGGCGAAGAAATCGATCGCGACGTTCAAGCTGCGTGAAGGGATGCCGATTGGCGTCAAGGTCACGCTGCGCGGCGACAATATGTACTATTTCTTGGACCGCTTGATGAACATTGCGCTCCCGCGCCAACGCGATTTTCGCGGCGTGCCGCGCGAAGCGTTCGACGGTCGCGGCAACTATACGTTGGGCTTGCACGAGCAGTTGATCTGGCCCGAGGTCGATTACGACACCATCGACAAAGTGCGCGGCATGGAAGTCAGCGTCGTCACATCCGCCAAGTCGGATGACGAAGCGCGCCGGCTCTTGCAGTTGATGGGAATGCCCTTCAAGGCGCAATAAGGATTTGGCGCAGGTCAGTCGACTGATTTGCGCGGAGGAATTGGCGTGGCGAAAAAGTCAATGGTGAACCGGGAACTGCATCGAAAATATCCGAACCGCGTGCGGAATCGCTGCCGGCTGTGCGGACGCTCGCGCGGGTACATGCGGCGATTCAAGTTGTGCCGTATCTGTTTCCGGCGTGAAGCGCTGGAAGGGCATATTCCCGGCGTGACCAAGTCCAGTTGGTAAGCCGCACCCGATCCATCGCAGTGGATCAATCGAGAATTTATAGACAGTCGTTTTGCAAGGAGCAGGGACTGATGACAAACGATCCCATCGCCGATATGCTCGCCCGATTAAGCAATGCCGCGGCGGTGCGCCATCAACAAGTGATGATGCCCGCATCGAAATTGCGCGTGGCGATTGCCCGGATTTTGAAAGACGAAGGTTACATCGAGAAACTCGAAATCACCAAGGACAAGCCGCAGCCGATGCTGCGTCTATGGCTGCGCTACGACGACCGCAAGAAACCGATCCTCAGCGGCGTCAAGCGCATCAGCAAGCCCGGTCGGCGCGTCTACGCCGGCAAAGCCGAAGTGCCGTGGGTTCAGCACGGCTTGGGCATCGCCATCGTTTCGACGACGCAGGGTGTGATGACCGGCGCGCGCGCCAAGCGGATGGGCTTGGGCGGCGAGGTGTTGTGCTACGTGTGGTAGTCGTTAGTCGCGTAGTCTTTTGTCCGGTCGTCTCTGGACGATTCAACTGGGTGACTATCGGACTAGAGGACTAATTCGGAGGATTTCATGTCGCGTGTGGGACGAATGCCGGTCAAATTGCCGGCGGGTGTCAAAGTAACTCAAAATGGAAACGCAGTCACCGTCAAGGGGCCCAAGGGCGAATTGACCCAGTCGTTTGATCCACAGATCAAGGTCACGTTGGACAAGGATCAGATCGTGGTAGAGACGCCCCAAGCGCCGGGCTATGATGCGATGCACGGTTTGACGCGCGCGTTGATTCATAACATGGTCGTCGGCGTGACTGAAGGATACAAGCGCAGCTTGGAGGTCGAAGGCGTGGGATATCGTGCCGAATTACAGGGCAAGAATCTGATTCTGGCGCTCGGCTTTTCGCATTCGGTCACGTACGAAGCGCCCGTCGGAATTTCGTTCATTGTCGATAAAAGCCAGCGACTGTTTACGATCGAAGGCGTCGATCGGCAGTTGGTCGGCGAAGTCGCGGCGAAGATCCGCTCGATTCGTCCGCCTGAACCGTACAAGGGCAAGGGGATTCACTATCAGTGTGAGAAGGTTCGCCGCAAGGCGGGCAAAGCCGGCAAGGTCGGCAGCGGCGCGAAATAACGAACGCAGCTTGCCAAGTTCTTGAACTTGGCAAGGTTTGCAACGGCAGAGGATTTGTAGATG
>DAIDTM010000652.1 GCA_027457205.1 Anaerolineae bacterium
CCAGTGTTTCCGGCGCGCGCAAATCTGTCGAATCATTGGGCGCATTCTAGCATAGCCCGGCGTGTCGCGCAACATCTTGCCGCGCCGCGCAAAAGAGGGTATAATGGGCGCACTACAACTTGGGAGTCAACAATGAATAAACGTCTCGAGAACTTGCGCGCCAAAATGGCGGAGCAAAACCTGGACGCGCTGCTCGTCACACAGCCGCAGAACCAGCGATATATTTCGGGGTTTACCGGCGGCGACTCGGATTATCTGGAAGCGACCCTGCTGATTTCTGCCGGCGAGGCGTGGGTGTCCACCGATTCGCGCTATTACGAGGATGTCAAACAGCGCGCCAAAGATTTCAAACTGTTTGAAGCCGGCTACGACCGCACCAAGGCGTTCGGCGAGTTTGGCGCGGCGACCCACGCCAAGGTCGTCGGCTTTGAACCGACTCACATCACCGTCGCGACGCTCAAGGAGTGGACCAAGGCGGCGCGTAAAGCCGGCTTTAAGCTGAAACCCGTCGGCGGGCTGGTGGAGGGGCTGCGCGTGGTCAAGGACGCGGACGAACTCGCGGCGATCCGACGCGCGGTGGAGTTGACCGACGCGGCGTTCGCGCATTTCGTCGCGGTGGTCAAGCCGGGAATGACCGAGAAGGAAGGCGCGTGGGTGATCGAAGAATATATGCGCCGGCACGGCGCGGACAAGATCGCGTTCGACCTCATCGTCGCCGGCGGACCGAACAGCGCGCTGCCGCACGCGATTCCGGGCGACCGCAAGTTCCAGCGCGGCGATCCAATCGTCGTGGACATTGGCGCGCGCGTCGATTATTATCATTCCGACTTGACGCGCACGGTCTGCCTCGGTCAACCGGCGGACGATCAATTCAAGAAGGTGTACGACACGGTGCTCAAGGCGCAGCGCGCGGCGGAGAAGAAGATCAAAGCCGGCGTCAAGGGCAAGCGCGCCGATGCCTTCGCGCGCAGCGTAATCGAAAAAGCCGGCTACGGCAATCACTTTGGGCATGGGCTGGGGCACGGCGTTGGGCTGGCAGTGCATGAGGGTCCGCGCGCGGGTAGGTTGAGCAAGGACGTGTACCAGCCCAATATGACGCTCACCATCGAGCCGGGGATTTACCTGCCGGGCTGGGGCGGCGTCCGCCTCGAAGATTTGGTGGTCATCCAGGAGCATGGCGTCGAGGTGCTGAGCCAGGCGAGCAAGGAACCGTTCGTCAAGATTTAGCGCGCGATAAAATTCCCGCTTGTATGCCCGCGCGATTTGTGATAGAATAGTTACATAATCGCGCAAGGACATGTATGCAAGCCAGACGATTCTTGCCGAATCGGGAGGCATGATGCAAAAAATCATCGAACTCTTACAGCGCCGTATCTGGTTAGGTCCCCTGATCGCCTTGATCGTTTTCGTCGTCGGGCTGGTCGTGGGTTTGGTCATTGGCTGGGAGACCGTTAGCTTCAAGGCGTCTTCGGACGATGTCGCCGCAGTGGCTGACTCGTACTATCTGAACAACGACCTCGGGCTGGCAACCCGCCGTCTGTCCAGTCTCTCCAAGTCGGACCTGCAGCAGATTTTCCCAACGCTCATCAGTCAGGCGATGACGGGTAACCGGCAGATCGAAGCCCAGCGATTAGCCGCGCTCGCGCAGGCGATGGGCGTCAGTGTTTCCGGCGCTCCCAGTGCGACGCCAGTTTCCGGCGCAACGCCGGCGCCCGGCGTAACACCGCCGCCGCAGACGACTCCAACGGCGACTTCGTCCGGCGGCTTGGGCGCGCTGCTCGTTCCGATCATCTTGATCTTGATCGTCTTCGTCCTCGTGGTTGCCGCCGCGCTCATTTTCTTCCTCCGCATTCTACCGAGTATGCAAAACCGCGGCGCGCCCC
>DAIDTM010000653.1 GCA_027457205.1 Anaerolineae bacterium
CGCGACTGCGGCGCGCTCCACTGCATCACCGATTCGAACCAGCGCGCGAGCGCGAGCGGTGCTACCATAATCAAGTACGCCGCGACAAAAATCGAGTTGCCCATATTCGCCGCGACGCGAAAGGTGGTGTCGCCCGCCCACGGCAGCGGATCGAGTTGATAGTGCTGGAGGATGCCGTAGAACGCGATCGGGAACGCGGTTGCAAGAATCGTATTGATCGCACGGTCGAGCTGAGCGCGCGAGCGGATCGAACTCGCCGCGACCAGGAACACCACGATGTACGAGAAAGTGGTGTACGTTCCTTCCATGCGCTGGTACGAGCCCCAGAAACTGACCGAGATCGTCAACGAGAAGAGCGTCGAGATGAGGTAAACGACGACGACGAACGCGGCAGGCAGCAAAAACGGATTTTCGCGCAGGCGCGCGCGTACTTGTTCCGCCAGGGAAAGCCGCGGCGCCGCGTTTCCGTTGCTTGACGACGACGCGCGTCGCCCTTCGATTTGCCGGACGATCCAGACACCCGCCATCAGCACGGCGAGCGAACGCAGCAGACTCAGTTTGTCCGGCTCGAAGACGCGGCTGGAGTAGATATCAAAATAAAGCGGCACAACGATCAGCGCCGCCAGCCAGCCCGCTTCCAAAAGTTTATCGCACAAAACGGCTAGACGTGTAGACATGGGCGTATCTTACTCTATTTATTCTTGAAAATCAAATCTTTGTACACCGCCATCACCCGGTCGACCATCTGCTCCAGCGTAAACTCTCGTTGGACGCGCACGCGCGCCGCCGCGCCCATCCGCGCGCACAAGGGCGCATCATCGATCAACCGGTTGATGGCGGCGGCGAGCGCACGCGGATCGCGCGCCGGCACAACCAAGCCGGTCTCGCCATCGACGTTCACGAAACTGGTACCCGTGCCGAGTTCCGTAGAGACGACTGGCTTGCCGGCTGCCATCGCCTCCAACTGCACCAAGCCAAATGCCTCGCTCCGCTCCGACGACGGCAGCACAAAAATATCCGCCGCCGCATAGTACGCCGGCAAATCCGCATCCGCCACATCCGTCACAAAACTGACGCGGTCTTGGATGCCGAGCGTGGCGGCGTGATTTTTCCACTGGCGTTCCATCGGTCCCTTGCCGACGACCACCAAGCGCGCGCGCGGAACCGCCGGCATCGCGTCGAGCAAGTACTGCGATCCTTTGTAATACCGCAGCACGCCGACGAATAGGACCAGCGGCGAATGGCGAGTGGCGAGTAACGAGTTGGGTGAGGCGCTTTCAAACGGTGTCGGGTCGATGGCAAGCGGAACGACGGTGCATTTATTTCTCCAGCGCGCCAGCACCGGCGACGACGCGATATAGTTTGGACTGGTGGCGATAATCGCGTCGACGCGCGCGAGCACGCGCTGCATCAGCGGCGCGTACACGACGCGCAGATATTTCTGGCGCACGATGTCGCTTTGATACGTCAGCACGGTCTTGCGCGCGCGTCCGACAAAATAGTTCGCGGCCTCGCCCCATGGATAAGGAAACTGCAAATGAACGATGTCGGGCTGCTCGCGGCGGAGGAGACTGAACATCGCCGCGCTGATCGGCGCGGAGGAAATGGTTGCGAGGCGCGAGGCAAAGAGGACGCGCACGCCGTTGATCGTCTCGACGTGCGTCCGCCGGTCACGGCTTGTCACGAGGACGCTGACCTGATGTCCGCGCGCGGCTTGCGCTTCGGCAAGCCACTTGATATGATTTTCGATTCCGCCGGCGACCGGAAAATAGTCCTTGTAGAGGTGGAGGATATTCATCCAATGAGCCAATCAAGCCAATGAAACCAATGAGCCGATGAGCCGATAAACGCAAAGGATTATTTGGCTCATTGGTTCATTGGCGCATTGGCTAATTGTTTGTACACGTTGAGCGTTTCCCGCGCCGTGCGCTCCCACGAGAATTTGGCGGCTTGGGCGATCCCTTTGGCGCGCAGTTCATCGCGCAGCACGGCGTCGTCTAGCACGCGCGCAATGGCGGAGCCGAGTTCTTGGACGTTGCGCGCATCCACCAACACCGCCGCATCGCCGACGACTTCCGGCAAGGACGAAGCGTTCGAACAGACCACCGGCGCGCCGCACGCCATCGCTTCCAGCGGCGGCAAGCCAAAACCTTCGTACAACGACGGAAACACAAAAACGGTCGCGCCGGCATATAACGCTGGTAAATCGGCGTCAGGCACATCACGCAGAAAAACAATTTCTGATTTTCGAGGTTCGAGGTTCGATGTTGTCACCGGATAGCGCGGATCGTATGCGCCCGCGATAACGAGTGGAACCGCAAATGGCGAACTGTGAACGGCGAATAGTTCCAACGCGCTCACAAGCGTCGCCAAATTCTTATGCGGTTTATTGACGCCGACGCTCAACAAATAGCGCGCCGGCAGATTGTATTTCGCGCGCACGCGCGTGATTTCGGTCTGCGATTGCGGCGCAAAGCGCGCGTCGGCGGCAAGCGGCGTGACGACGATTTTTTCGCGTGGCACGTGCAGCCGCGCGATCAAGTCGTCGCATGTTGCTTGCGATGGCACCATCACCCGCGCGGCAGTGCGCGTGGCGAGCGTCGCGGCAACTCGAAACAGCTGCCGCGCGCGCCAACCTGGGACCGTCGTGGGCACGCGCAGCGGAATCACGTCGAACAAGGTGACGATGGACGGTGTGCGCGAAAAGTACGGTTTGATGTAATACGGCGAATGGAAAACCGCGAACGGCAAATCGCGAATGGCAAATGGCAAACGATATTGCTCCGCCAGAGAAAATGTGGCAATGTTCACTCGATGCAGTTCGACGTTCGGATAGCGCGCGAGCGCGGCGATGTCATAGCGTGTGTTTCTGAGCGCGGGATTGTAGAACACGACAAACCGTTCGTCCGGCGCGGCGCGCGTCAGCGCATCGATCAAGTTGTACGTGTATCGCCCAATGCCGGGAAAGTGGTCTTGGATGTAGCGCCCGTCGATGACGACCTGGAAGTTGGAAGCCCGCGTCATTTCGATTTCGTCACTCGTTCGTACACCGCCAGCGTCTCGCGCGCCGCGCGTTCCCAAGAAAACTTTGCCGCTTGCGCGATTCCTTTCGCGCGCAACTCATCCCGCAACGCGACATCGCTGACGACGCGCTCAATCGCGCCGGCGATTTCGCCAACGTCGCGTGGATCGAAAAGCACCGCCGCCTCGCCGACGACCTCCGGCAGCGACGATGTGTTAGAGCAAACGACCGGCGCGCCACATGCCATCGCTTCGAGCGGCGGCAGCCCAAAGCCCTCGTAGAGCGACGGAAAAACGAACGCGTCGCAGGCGGCAAAAAGCGCGGGCAATTCCGCGTCCGGCACGTAATCGAGAAAAACTACCGCCTCGCTCATTCCCGTTCGCGTGACGTGATCGAACGTCGCTTGGTACAGCCAGCCCTTGCGCCCGGCGATGAGCAATCGATGCGGCAGACCGCGTGCGCGCAGCGCGCGGACCGCGTCGATCAGCGCGATGAGGTTCTTGCGCGGCTCGATGGTGCCGAGGTAAAGGACGAACGGCTGATCGTGCGCGTACCGCGCGCGCGCCTGCTCGATCAGGTTTTTGTCTTCGACCGGGCGCAGCGCCGGATCGACGCCTTCGTAGATCACCGTGATCTTTTCGGGTGGAAGATGGTACAGTCGGATGGCATCGCGCTTGGTGCATTCCGAGACCGCGATGATCGCGTCCGCGCGGCGGAGAAAGCGCGGCAGCATCAAACCGAGGAACGCGCGGTTGAGCGGCAAGTGATATTCAGGGAAAAACTTGAAAATCAAATCGTGCAGAGTGAATACCGTTCGCGCACGGCGAAGCGGAGGCAAAAGGTGGTCTGTACCATGAAAGACATCGATGCCGGGAATCCAACGGTCCATCGGCACGCGCAGAAAATCGGCGAGCAGGACGCTCATTCGCCACGGCTTGGCGGTCAGCGGAATCACCGTGCGCGGCAAGGGATCGAGCGGAGCGTCCACCCTTTCGTTGAAAGCGAGCTGGTTGTGAAAAACGCGGTACGTATTTGCGCGATCGATGCGCGTCAACGCGGCAAGCAGTTCGTGTGCGTAGCGTCCGATGCCGGCATGGCGATGGGCGGCGGGAGACAAATCGAAACAAATTCGCAAGACTCAAACTCCAAGGATATGACGATAAACAACAAGCGTCTGCGTCGAGATACCTGTCCACGAGATCGTACCAGCGAATTGGCGTGCGCCGGCTGCCAACGTCTTGCGTCGTATATCGTCATTCGCCAAATCGATAATGGCTTTTTCCAATGCCAACGCATCTTGGACAGGCGTCAGCACAAGTCCAGTTTCATCATGCAGAGAATCCGGTATTGGATTGGGAAGTGCCGTTGAAATCACCGGCAATCCATGCGCGAGCGCGGTAAGCAAACTGGTACGTCGCAACGATGCGCCGTCAGTGAAGGGCAGCGCCGCGAAATCCGCGGATGCGAGGTACGCCGAAATTTGCAGCGCTGATGCATACCCCGTCCAAAAAATCCGATCATTCACCGTCGATTCTTCGATCATCTTTGCGATTTGATGATGATAGGCAGCATAATTCGGATCGGCTGGCTCGCGGCTGGCGATGAGAAGTAGATGCAGATTAGGTTGCGCCTGGCTTGCGCGCTGGAACGCGCGCAAGAGTGTTTCGATCCCTTTCGATGGACTGATGAAACCAAAATACGCTATCACGACATCGGTGTCCGTCGCGCGGTAACCAGCGCGCACGCGCTGCCGGTCGAAATCATTTGGCAACTGCGGCTCGATATTCGCGCCAATCGGCACACGGGTGGATCTGGATCGCACGTTGGGAAACATCCGCCTCATCTGCTCCAGATTGACTTGATCCGGCACGATGATATAGTCGCTCGATAGAACCGATAACCCAATGCGCCATTTGCCCAACCACTGGAACGTGCTGAATTCGTGGACGGTCGTGACTGTCGGAATGTGCAGGCGCGTGCGGATGAACCACGGCAACAGATTGACGAGCGGCTGCCGTCCATAGCGCGGAGTAGGATACTGGATGTTGACGAGGTCGGGCGCGAGCGCACGCAGTTCGGTCAAAATCGCCGGCAACGCGCGCAAGTTCCAATTGGACACGATCGGCACTCGCAGCACGGCGCCATCGCGCCCCGGCATCACGCTGTCCTTGGACGTCAACACAACCACGTCGACGCCTTGTTGCGTGAGCGCCGCCGCCAGCCGCTGGGTAAAGTCGCCGATACCGCAGCGGATAGGGGGATAGGAGCCGGAAACAAAACATACCCGCATCGTCATCTAATTTCTCGCCAGCCAAACCAACTCCGCAAAATGCTGTCGAATGACCTGCCGCGCTTGCTGCGTATCCAGGCGAATGAGGAACTTGGCTAGCCACTTGCACAGTTTCATCCCCGTCAGCGACACTAGAACAACTTTGAGCACGCGTGCTTGCGTTTTGGTACGATGCTTGCGAAAGAGCAGATAATAACTGCGCTGCGAAAGCAGACTAATGCGATAACTGCGCGTTTTGTTTCGGCTGCCACCCCAGTAATGCGTCACTCGCGCGGTCGGCACGTAGAACACTTGCCAGCCGGCGGATTTCAGCCGCCAGCACAGGTCGATGTCTTCGCCGAGGAAGAAAAAATCTTCGTCGAGGAAACCAACTTGCTCCAACGCGGCGCGGCGAACGCACAATGCCGCGCCGGACAATTCATCCACAGGACATACTTGATCGTAATCGCGCTTTTCCAGATCGCCGCGCCATTTGTGCCGCCAGCGTTCCGGTACCGGCAATAATTCGCCGAGCGTCGAAGCCAGTGTTGGAAAGCGTCGCCCCGACGGTTGGAGCGTACCATCAGCATTCCGCAACTGCGGACCGCACGCGCCGGCTTGCGGGTGTGCGTCCATAAAATCGACCAAGTTGGTCAGTGCGTCAGGCGCGACGCACGTATCCGAATTAAGCAGCAGAGCATATCGTCCGCGTGCGCGCGCGAGTCCTTGATTGTTCGCCGGCGCAAAGCCAACGTTCGATGCGTTGGCGATCACGCACACACCGGGAAATTCTGCGGCGAGCATTTCAACGCTGCCATCGGTCGAGCCGTTGTCCACGACAATCGTCTCAGTCATCACTTGCGCGTTCGCCGCCAGCGCGATCAGGCAATCGCGCAGCAAATCGCGCGTATTCCAGTTGACGACCACGATGCTCACGTCGGGAGCAGTCATGTCACCTTGGCACGCACCACAAACTGATAGCCGAAAAGTCCAGGCAATCGGGTTGCCAGCGTAGAATAGAATCGCGTACGAAAGGGAATCACGCGCCGCCACAGGCGATCTCCGGGTAGCGCCGCCCAGCGCACTTGCCAGTCCGTCACGCGATATCCTGTCTCGATGAACAACTGACGTAGCGTTTTCTGCGTAAACCAGCGCAGATGCGTCCGATCCATCAGATATCCATCGGTATAATTCCAGCGTCCCGCTAAAAGCGCGAGCCGAATGCTCCAATGTGCGACATTCGGCACCGATGCGAGAACCACGCCATCATCTGCCAGCCAGGGGCGCGCCGCGCGCAGGATTGTCCAGGGTTCGCGCAGATGTTCCAATACATCGGCAAAAATAATCGTATCGAACGGCGCACGCGCGACAAGCAATTCCTGTACTGTGCGATCCTCGATATTGCCCTGTACAACTTCGATGCCTTGGGTGCGCGCTTCGTCTGCCATCCGCCCATCCAGCTCGATGGCAAGCGCACGACATTGTTTCGCCCGCGCGAGGTAGCCAATAATCGTGCCGGAGCCGCAGCCAATTTCCAACACGCGGCTTTCCGCGCGCACTAGGTTGACGATACGCGTCCGTGGATCGTTGCCGTCGTTAAGATCGATTACACCGCCGTAATGCGGCATCGTCAACTCAGCCACAACACCTGCCAGAAAGCGCGCAGCAATTCGCGGCGATGCGCGTTGCCGTGGCTAGACAGCGCAAGAAAAACAATCTTAGGCAACGTGGCAATCCAGATAATCCAATGCAATGCCAGTCGCTGTCCCGCGCTGCGATAAAGCCGGTAAAATCGCCAGATGCTTTGGTACTGCCAGACGATTCGCTGTCCCGACAACAGCGCGGTGCTGGCACCGCCAAGATGCGTTATGCGTGCGGCAGGTTCGAACCAGGCAAGCCAGCCGCGCTGCGCCATGCGGTATTGCCAATCCAATTCTTCCGAGTACATAAAAAAACTTTCGTCCATCTGCCCAACCACATCAATCGCCGCGCGTCGCACGAGCAAGCACGCGCCGCTTAACCAATCCACCGCGCGCGCGCGGCAATAATCGCTCAGTGCGCCCACGCGATGGCTAAGCATCCGGCGCGCTAGACCCACTCGATAAAGCTCGGTCATTCCAATAAAATCGCCAAACAGACTGGGAAAATCGCGGCAGGAGGGCTGAAGAGAACCATCTGCGTTCAACAGCATCGGACCAACAACGCCAGCGTTGGGATGCGTGTCGAGTGCGGCAAGCAGCGCGGCAATCGCGCCTGGTTGCACCACTGTATCGGGATTGAGCAAAAGCACGGCGTCACTAGCTATGGTAGCAAGCCCAATGTTATTCGCCGCCGCGAATCCGCGATTGGTCGTCTGCGCGAGCAGGAGAACCTGTTGCCATTGCGCGGCAACGCGCGCGACGGTGCCATCGCTGGACGCGTTGTCCACGACGATCACTTGCGCGGGACGCGTTCCCAGATCGGCAAACAGACTGTTTAAACAAGTATCGATCTCGCGGCGCGAGTTGTAGGTGACGATGATCACTGCCAACGATACGTCAGCCATATTTCACGCGGCGCAGAACAGCGGCGACGAATTGGGTGAACGCAGTCACGCGCGCCTGTTTTTCCGAAAAGGCAAGACGAAGCAAATCAAAGCTCGCATCGAGCAGACGAAATTTGCTGTAGAGTTCGGCGTACCGCGCGACCAGTTGCCTTTCCGCCACATCGCGTAACGGCGCGCGTCCGCCCGGCGCTTGCTGAAAGACTACGCTCAATATTTTTTCTGCGCGCTGTTGATACGAATGGCGCGCTAGCACCTCGGCTTGCCCTGCCCGCGCAATGGCTTGGCGTTCGTCGTCGTGCGCGAGATAGTAAGCGACTCGCTCTACGAGTTCATCCTGGGTTTGGTAGGTAACCAGATGCTTGCCCTCTTGAAACAAATCTAGCAAGCCGTTGCCGATGCGATTGGTCACCAACAGCGCACCGCACGCCATCGCTTCAAATACGCGCATATTCACGTCGTCGCGGATCGCGTGGTTGAAAGCGATCTTCGATTGGTTATAGACCTCTGCCATTTCTTCGCGCGAATAATCCCGGCGATAATCGTTCAGCGCATAATGCGCGGCGAGTGCGCCGAGCAATTGTCCTCGCTGATCGCGCGCGCCGACGTGCCCGACAAAACCAACATCGTAGACACGCGGCAGACCTAGTGGCTTGTGAACTGCCGGATCACAAGCCAGCGGCAACCACTCAACGTGCTGGTTTGGCGCGATCTGATAGTCTGCCAAATAATCGCGTTGCGCGACAAAGACGTAATCGAAAAGCGCGGCGAGGGGCTGGCGGAGTCGAGGACCTAGATGGACATCAATCAAGTACGCCGCCGTCGGGCAATTCAATTTCTCGATGCTGTGTGGCAAGTACGCGGAATGTCCGCTATCGATGTAAAGGAACAGGTCGGGCTGAATTGCCAGCCGCTGGGTCAAATCGATCAGATCAACATTGGGCGGGTAACCCGGTCGTCCTTCCCCGGCAGTGCCTACAAAAGTAATTTGATGCTCCGCCGCGAATTTCTCCTCCAGGTAGCGCCCCGTGGTGGTTGGAAAATAGCCGTAGCCAATCAAGATGTTCACTTGCTCTCCAGCATTAAAGGACTAGGTACGGCGGCGATTAAATGCATATACTGCTACACCATTCCACCACATTGCGCGATCGCCATTGTAACGAGCGGAAAGTTCGTAGAGCATCTGCCATCCGTGAACAGATTCAGCAATCGCGCGTTCGGTTCCTGATTTGGCATATGACTGTGAATCTGGGGCAAACCTCCAATCATCTATGATGACAAGCGCTTCATCTGATAAAAGAGGCTCAACTATCTTAATTCCGCGATAATGGCTTTCCTCGTCATGAGGCCCATCGTAAAAATAAACTCCAATCGGTAGAGAAATCTTGTCTTTAGTAAGCACGGACGGAAAATCGGCATTGAAGAAATCCACTTGCTCCAAAAGATTGTACGCTTCGAGGTTTCGTTTCAATTGTTCGTAGGAGTTGGTCGCAGTAAATTCAGAAAAGT
The DNA here is from genome assembly GCA_027457205.1 of Anaerolineae bacterium. Classification (GTDB taxonomy): domain Bacteria; phylum Chloroflexota; class Anaerolineae; order UBA4142; family UBA4142; genus DAIDTM01. The sequence continues at coordinate 9,343 of DAIDTM010000653.1, forward strand.
TGTCGCACGCGAAAACACGTCGTCGTGGATTGCCTAACATTGCGGAAATCAGGCTCTTTCCTAAATAAGTTCCCACTTCCAAGTAACATTCGCTAGCATCTAGGCAGGAAAAGGCAAGATTCAACAATTTCTGTTTCTTGATCGAAGTCATTCCTTCAACATTTGGACAGGAATCAAAAAAACGCCTTGTAAACCGAAATCCGTAAACAAAAGTTGGCTTGGAGATTCCTGGCGGAGAAAAAACATTCTCAAATAAGGCACAGAAA
>DAIDTM010000654.1 GCA_027457205.1 Anaerolineae bacterium
AATCGTGGCACGCCGAGACCGCCTGCCGATGGTCGCGAATCATGCCGCTCAAACTCGATCCATGATCGCTCTGGCTGCCGACGCGTTCCGGGCGCGTGCTTGCCAGAATCCGCCCGTCCAAAGCGACCAGGTCCATATAACCGGTTTGCCCCAGTCCGATAGGATTGGAGAAGGCGCGAATGTTGGGGTTGGTGAAATTCAAGATGATGACGAGCGCGCCCGATACACTGCCGGCAGCGTCGCGGACCGGCGCGGCGGCAACCACCGAGGGACCCAGCGGTCCGCTCGGCTGCGCGACATGCGAGACGGCAAATGAAGTCCCCTTGAGCGCGGCAACGACCGGCGTGACATAGCCGAACATGATTCCGCCTGCCGTCGGCGGCTGCGCGGCGACCACCGCGCCGGCGGGGTTCACCAAAAACACGCGGGAGGCAAAGAAACCGAGACGCTGGTACGCCTGATCGAGCGCGACGTTGGCGCTCTGCGTATCCGACCAATGGTTTTCGCCGGCAGTGTGAGTCAGCACATCTTGAATATTGTCGAGCAGCGCATCGACGTAGCTGGCGCTCATCTGCGCGAGAATCACGCGCTCCTGGAGGTTACGCTGGGTATTCTCGCTCAGCGCGGCAGTGCCGAGATACGCGAACAGACCGATCATCGAGAGCGTTCCGACCACCACCAGGATTGCCACCTTGGTGCTCAAACCGATGGCGGGCAGACGCCGGACTGGCGTCCGCGCGTCCGATGTCTGCGCCGCGTTTCCTTTTCTCAGCAGGCGATTGATTCTCAACATATTGCTCCGACGCCGTCGATGCAAAAAACTGGCTCACTCCTCGATTGGAATGAGCCAGTCGTGACTCTGCCTTTTCCCGCGCCGGGAAAAAGTTTCGATCAGCGAACGATCTACGCCGGCGCGTGTTCGTGTTCCGTCGTAAACACCGGCAAGAACTTGGCGGCGAGTCCAAACGCCACCACGCCGGCGGCGATCAGCGAAAAGGTCACCGTGAACTCGCCTAACGATGGCACGTAGACCGGTCCGCCGCTGGCGTATGCCCACCATCCCAGCAGCGAGGTGTTCAATCGATTCAGCACCACGCCGCCGACGATCAAGATCGCGGAGGCGAATAGCGCGTGCGAGTTCTCGCGCCCGCGCCGCGTCGCCAGAACGATCATCGGTACGAGCACGCCGAATAACATTTCGATCCAGTACAGCGTGCTGTGGAGACCGGGGACGATCAGGTATCCCGTCGCGCCGCGCGCGATCAGATCGTACACTTTCAGCACAAAGTAGATCAGGAGCACGACCGATGCGGCGCGCCCCAAGCCCTGGAGCAGATCGGATTCCAGTTCCCGTCCGAACGCGCGCGCGCTCAGGTTCGATTCGATGATGGTCATTCCCAAACCAACCGCCACCGCGCTGATGAAGAAAAAGACTGGCAGCAGCGGCGAGTACCACAGTGGATTGATCTTTTCCGGAAAGATCAGAAACAGCGAACCCAGCGACGATTGATGCAGCGTGGACAGCACCATGCCCAAGATGACGAGCGGAATCGTGATCGCGCGCATCACTTTCAGGGGCCACTGTAATTTGAACTTTTCGAAAATGACCGGGCTGAATTCGAGCAAGAGCACCGTCGTGTAGAGCATCACACACCACGCCACTTCGAGCATCGGCGAGTGAATGTTCCACATAAAGATCGGATGCCAGACGTTGTACCAGCGCCCCAGATCGAAGAGCAAGCCGACGATCACCAGCAAGTAACCAAGCAGCGCGGTCAGGATCGCCGGGCGCGCAATCGGGTGGTATTTTTTGATGTTGAACACGTGCACCGTGCCGGCGATGACGAAACCGCCGGCAGCCAGCGCGACGCCGCTCACCACGTCAAAACCGATCCATAGTCCCCACGGCGTCGCGTCGCTCAGGTTCGTCACGTAGCCCAAGCCGAAGAAGAATCGGGAGACGGCGACGCCAAGCGCCGCCAGCCACAGCCCGCCGACGAGCGTAGCCGCCAGCGCGCCGCGTGCCGACACGCGCGGCAGCCGCACGCGCTGCAAAATCGGCAGTCGCTCCGAGAGCGGCTTGGATTCGCGCGCCGCATCTGGATTCAGCTTGCGCTCCAGCCACGCGCCGACGCCGAGCAAGATCACGATCGGCACGCCGATGCGCAGCACGAACAGATAAGCGAGGACGGCGACGTCGCGCACGAGCATCAGCAAGTCCACAAACTGATTCGTCACGAGCGCCCAGCCGATCACGAGAATGACCGTGAGGACGACAATCGAGACGACGCCGAGCAGCACCGGGTGAATCGAAAAGGGCAGTTTGATCCGCGCGCGTGTGCTCTCGCCATTGCCGTTGGCGCGCGGCTCGAGCCAGCGCTTGAGCAGGTACAGCACGCCGAAGACGACGAGCAGCGGCACGGCGATCCGCACGACGAGCATGAAGACGATCAACGCGAATTCCAGTGTGGGCGACATGGTCATTCCTCCAAAAATTTTTCGTCCAGTTATTTGTTCGTCACGGTCGCCGGCGCTTCGACCAGTTTTTTCGATTCGCCGCGATGCGTCCACCACGCGACGCCGCTCAACAGCACGGCGACGGAACCCAGCACGGCTGGGATTTTCTCCATCGCGTTCCAGGTGTACTGCGGCAGCGGCTCGGAGGGCAGATCGGTGCGAAAGCCCAGTTCTTCAAACGGCGCGCCGCTGATGTACAGCCGCGACGTTCCGCCGAGTTCGTGCTCGCCGTAAATGTGGTTCACATACTTGCCGGGACTCTGGGCGATGCGGTCTTGCGCGATCGCCAGAACGTCGGTGCGATTGCCAAAGAGGAGCGCCTGATTGGGACATGCCTGGACGCAGGCGGGTTGCTTGCGCGTGCCATCCGCCATACACGCCTGGGTGCACTTGGCAATCTTGGGATCGGGCGAAGTCCAATCGTACTTGGGAATCCCAAACGGGCACGCTGCCATGCAATAGCGGCAGCCGATGCAAATGTTCTCATCGTACGCCACGTGACCATCGGCGGCTTTGGTCAGCGCGCCGACCGGGCACGAGGCAACGCACGCGGGGTTCTCGCAGTGCATGCACGCCCATTTGACCGGCTTGAGGACCGGCTTGTTCAACGTCGGCGAGATGTTTTTAAGCTCGATCACCGACAGCGTGGTTGCCGACAGGCAAGTGGGCGGAATCGGATCGGTTGGCAAATGATTGGCAATCTTGCACGCGGTCGTACAACTGTTGCAGCCGACGCAGCGCGTCGTGTCGATGAGTACGGCAGTGCCGGTATGCGGTGTGATCGGCACCGCGGCGCCCGGCGTGAGCGCCGCCGGGGACGCGAACTTGGCGCCCATGCCGAGCATAGCAGCGCTTGCGCCGCACGCTTTGAGGAAATCACGTCGCGAGATGTTCATAAGTCGCCTCCTGATTTATATGGTTGATTGAATGATTTAAGCGGCGATGCTTTGCGGTTTGTAGAGCGCGCAGGTGAAACATTCCTCGCGCAGTTTTCCGCCGTCGGCTTGGAGCGCGAGCCAGCACGGCAGATCAGGGCGCTTGAACGCGGCGCATTCGGCGCGGCGCGCGGTCTCGCAGCGCTTGAGATTCCAGCAATGCACCTGGATGATGTTGCCAGACCGCGTCACCTGCGGCGCGCTATGCGTCTGGAGCGTCGCGCTGACCGGCTCTTCGCGCGGCGCGAGTTTCTTTTCCAACCACCGTCCGATGAGAAGCGTGATCAGAATCGGGACGCCGATGCGCAGAAAGAACATTAACACGACGGTGAGCGCGATAATCAAGTCTTCGAGAAACATCGGACACCTCCAACGGCGGGATGCGCCTTCACTCTGGGTATACCACATTGATCCGTGCAATGACCATTCGTCGAGCGATACATCTTGGAATGAACAAAACACCCCATCGCGGGATGGGGTGTTGTCTGTATGCCATACTAAAAAGACCTGACCGGTCGTCTTTGGCGAAAACCGGTCAGGTCGGGCTGGAGCCACCTTTCAGACTTGAACTGAAAACCGGCCGCTTACGATGCGGCTGCTCTACCGATTGAGCTAAGGTGGCGCGCACATATTCTTCTGCCGCTACTATAGCACAGGTCTTTTATTTTGGCAAACAATTTCCAATCGACGCGCGCCCCCATTGCCAAACCCCGCGCGCTGTGGCATAATCGCAGCCGAAACGGAGGCAACATGACCGGAACTCTTGCGCTCGTCGGCGCAGGCGAGTTTCTCGATACGATGAGTTCAGTCGATCAAGTATTGCTGGCATTGGCAGGCGGCACGCGCGTCGCCGTCCTGCCAACCGCGTCCGCGCCGGACGGTCCCGGCGTGCCGGAACACTGGGCGCAGATGGGCATCGATCATTTCAACCGATTGGGCGCGCAGACCGACGCGGTGATGGCGCTCGACCGCGCTGCCTGCGCTGATACCGCGCTGGCGGAGCGCGTTCGCGCGGCGAACCTCGTCTACTTCTCCGGCGGCAAGCCGGACTATCTCTACAACACGCTGGTCGACACGCCCGTGTGGGACGCGGTGAAAGAGGTCCTCGGGCGCGGCGGCGTCCTCGCCGGGTGCAGCGCGGGCGCGATGATGCTGGGCGCGTACCTGCCGGTCTTTTCGCGGCGAATGGGGATGCCGTCGATTGGCAAATGGCAGAATGGATTTGCGTTCGTGCCGCACGCGATCATCGCGCCGCACTATAACGAGTTTCCGGAAGTGTTCAGCGGGCTGATGTTCAGCGGACGACCGGCGGAGACGTTCTTGATCGGCATCGATGCGGATACCGCGCTGGTTGGATCGGATGGACATTGGCAAGTGATGGGCGCGCGGCGCGTGACGATCAAGCACGAGCATGCGACGCAGCGGTACACGCAGGGAGAGGCGGTACCCCTCTAATCGCCGCGGTCAATCGAGAAGCATTTCCAATTCGATTTCGTCGCGCAGTGGGATGCCGTCGTTTCCGATGAGGGGTATCTCTGGCTTGAGCGTGCGCGCGGATTCCGCAGCGTTGCGATAGAGCGCCGCGAGGACAAACCCACGCTTTTGATAGAACCGTAGCGCGTGGGTATTGTCGTTCGTCGTGACCAGAAACAATCGCTGGCAGCCCGCCTGCCGCGCGAACGTTCTCACCGCATCGATCAACGCCGTACCGATACCCTGGTCGGGCTGCAAACTGTTGAGCGTGACGATCTCGCACGCGCTGCCGTCGATACGAAACGTGATCAGCCCGACGATCTCGCTGCCGCGCCGCGCGACGAAACCGGGCAATTTGTGCGGACGATAAACGACGCCGCGCGAAACTACGATCTCCGCGCCCCATTGTCGCGTCGTGAAATCCGCAACCCAGCCGCAGTCGGCGGATGTGAGCGGTTGGATGATATAGTCTGACATTTAAGCGATACCAAGTGACGAGTGGCGAGAAAGAAGAGCGTCACGCGTCACAGCCACCTTGCCGCAATTCGTGCGATGCTGACGCCCCGACCGACGCCGGTAAACGCAGCGGTTAGTGTCCCGGCAACATTGTAGCACAACGAGAGCGAGGCAACAAATCCAATGGGCGGGCAACAATGCTCGCTCGTTTTGTTATTCGCGTGAACTGCAGTATAATGGGGTTGTGCGATTTTGATTAGCACGTCTTTCTTAGTCCCTGGTGTTCGTTTGAACTTGCCTCGCTTCATTGGAGAGGCAGCGTATGATCACCGCTGGGGCTTTTCTATTCCCAAATAGCACCGGCTCACGAAAGGTCAAGCACGTGCCGTTGGGCGCGCTCCCGCGTCGGCGGCAGATGGTTTTTGGTTACCTTTCAGAATTGGTTTCCCGCATCTGAAGATGCAGGAAACCATCCAAACCTAAAGTGACACCGATGCCACAAGTTCCATACGAAATGAAACGATGGTATCGAATCTTTTGGTTTGATTGGCTTCACATCGCGTTGTTCGTCCTCGTGTTTGGCGGTATCGCCCTGCTTGGCGAGGGCGCGCGCAAAGCGCGCAAGCAGACCGCGCACAAATGAAACGCCGCGCGGCAAGTTGGGACGAACCGCGCGGCGGTGCATAAGGGGGCAAAATGAGTTACATTCCAGTAGGATTATTTGCACGACTAGCAATCTGGCTAGGAAGAAAGGTTCTAGACCCTGAACGCGAGAAAAGAGAACAGGCGGAATTTGACGCTGTTGTGTTGCCCAAGATCCAACAACTGGACCAAGCCTGGGCTGTGCAACGGGAAACTGAAGACAGGCGTGAGGCTGAACGACTTGGCATGGAACTCTGGGAGTACAGACGTATGAAATGGAATGAAGAATATGTCCAAGCCGCCAGTAATGAGAAATTAACCTTGGAAGAATATGTCGAGAAACAGCGGCGAGAGTACAACAAGACTTATTTCCCAGAACGGAATCCCTGGACTGAGGACCGGCTTAATGAACTCAAGCGTCATTTGGCTGGAATAGAAGACTATACACGAGGCGTAGCCCCAAAAAGCATAGCAACGCCAAATCACACAACAGACAACACTCAAGCGGGTCAGGCAGAACAGGAATTGATTGCTGACCAAACGATTGAGCAAGAGATTGCAAAGTTGCGGCGAAAGAACAAATAAAAAGACCGGGCAACCTTGCGAGTTGTCCGGCCGGAACGTATGTTAACCTCGAGGCAAACCACGGCCTTGCGGCGCGTCAAGTGAGCGGGAGCGGCATTTTGTCTTGAGAGGGGGCTATGGATATTGGGGAAAGGCGCGCCATTGTTCTTGAGTTACTGAGCGAATTGTGTCGGCCGGAAGACAGGGTTCTGTTCGAGTCTCTGCGTCACATCGAAATCGGCACAACCAAGCAGGTCGGTGTGGTTGTTGACTGGTGCAATGAATCAATAGAGGTCACACCGATCACAGATTATTGGCTTGGAGTGCACCTCTGGAAAGCACTTGGAAACCGAGGTTTGTCCGTGGATCGCAACGTGTTGACAAAGAAAGATTACGCCCTTTGGATACGCGCCAAACGAGCAAAGTACCCAGAGAAACCGATGCCGGCGCAATCAGAAACAAGCCGCGCGGAGAATGAGCCAGTAGATTCCAATGCTATTCTGCGCCGAATAGATGAAATGCATTCCGACCTGGGAGAAAAACTGGATGACGTTAAGCGGATTGAGGTAACTATCTATGAGCGAATTGGATCTGAAGCACAATCCATAGTGAACTCAATATTGAGGGAGCTTCGAGAGCAGGCAATCTCTCAAGGCGAGATGCAAAGAATGCTAGACGCCATAAGACGTGCGTTAAAGTACGCGCTGCAAAAAGGTTTGCCAGTTGACGACCCAGCAATCAAACAATCTCTTGCGGAAATCTACCAAGCTGTTAACAGTGATACCGGCATTAGGCAGCAGTTGGAATTATCTGTGCCTATTGTTCCATTCTTGTTGGAGTACAAGGTCGCGCTAGATGCCGGGGTAGACTTGGGAGCAGTCTGGAAAGAATGGACGGAGCGCGTCCAGAAAAACAAGAAGAACTGACCGCCACATAGAGAAAATCTTGCGAAGACCAAAACCCTCGCAAGGTTTTTCATCTGCGTTTCTCCGCGTTCATCCGCGTCCCGCATAAAGTTGGTCCGTTTTCGCCGCCATGATAAAGTCGTTCCGGTGCAACCCCTTGATCTTGTGCGTCCACCACGTCACCGTCACCTTGCCCCATTCCGTAACGATAACCGGATGATGCCCTTCCGCTTCCGCGATCTCGCCGACCTTGTTCGTGAACGCCAGCGCCTCCACAAAATTCTTGAACTTGAACGTGCGCTCCAGCCGCTTGATATTCTCGCGCTCGACGATTTGCCACTCGGGCACCTGCGGCGCATACAGTGCGATCTCCGCGTCCGTGACGGTCGGCTCGCCGCCGCGACACGCGACGCACTTCATCTTGCTGAGTTCATCCACATTTGCCCCCCCACAGCAAAGGATGAAGGATGAAAGCGGAAGGATGAAAAAAGCAAATTCATCCTGCATCCTTCATCCTTCTGCCTTGCAGTTCGCGCAGCGCGTCCGCGGCGACCCACCGCGCGCTCTTGGAATCGATCCGCTGAATCTCACGCGCGGTCGCGATCGCGGCGCGGTTGAGGGCGGCGTTGCGTTTGCCGATCTGCCGCAGCGCCCAGTTCACCGCCTTTTTGACGAAATTCCGCTCGTCCGTCGCGCCGCGCGTGATGAGCGGCAGAAACTTGCTGAACGCCGCGTCGGGCGCGCTTTTATCGTGCACGGCGAGCGCCGCCATTAGCACAAAACCCGCGCGCTTGACGAACTCGTCGTCGCGCCGGCTCCACTGCGCGGCTTTGCGATGCGCGTACGCGGTTTTATCGAACAGATTACTGCACACCTGATCGCACACGTCCCACGAATCGAAGTCCTTGACCCAGCGCTCCATCTGCGCTTCGGTCACTTGTTCCGGCACATCCACTATCGCGGCAAGGATACGTGCTTCATGGATGCCGGACGCCCACAGTTCTTGCGCGAGGCGATGGTCTTTGCCGGCTTGCCGCGCGATGCGGCGCAGCGTTGGAATCGAAACGCCGAGCGTGTTGCGCGGGTTGATGCCGAACCGCGCCATCCCGGCGACGTTGCGCGGGTTGCGGAGCGATTTCAATTGCTTGAGGATTTCTTTCGCTTGCAATTTTGTTCCCCCTGAAAATACTTTCGTCCACGAAGGACACGAAGGGGCACCAAGAGAAACCTTTGTGGTTCTTCGTGGAGATTTTCATTCCACCACTGGTGCTCCAACGGGGAATGAGCAACTCTTCTACAACGCGAGGCACGCCTCGGCTGCCAGCCAAAACAAATTCTGGCGGATTTCTTCGCGGGTGTGCCAGCGGCGCGAGTCCCATTCGCCGCCGCTGACGTCGTCGCCGCCGTAAAGGATCTGCGCGAAGGTCACCCGGCGAAACTGCGCGACCGCAAAAAACGCCGCCGCTTCCATATCGACCGCGACGCACCCTTCGGCTTTGCGCTGCTGCACTTTCGCGCGCGTCTCACGATACGGCGCGTCGGTCGTCCAAGTCTTGGATACCAGGTACGGAACACTGTGGGCTTGCAGCGTTCGTTCGATCGCGGCGATACCTTCCGCGCTCGCGCCGACCTCGCGCGCCGGCGGCAGATAGTGGTACGAAGTTCCTTCATCGCGCACGGCGGACGCGGGAACGATGAGATGTCCAACTGCGATTTGCTTGTCCAGCACGCCCGCGCTGCCGCAGGCAATAAATTTCTTGCAGCCGAGCGCGATCACGCCCTCCAAAAGTCCCGCAGCCATCGGCGCGCCGACGCCGGGATGCAGAATCGCGAGCCGCTTGCCGTCTACGTCGATTTCGTACAGCGGATGCGGTCCGTCTTCCCATTTGAGCGAGAAGAGCGTTTTCGCCGCGCGCTCGCGGCAGACCTTCGCAATCGCCTCTTGAAAGAAGCAGACGACGCAATGCTCCGGCGCGTCAATCGATTTGAGGATGCGCGCAGGTTCAATGACCGCTTCCGGCGCGGGATCGAATTCGAGAATCGGATACGGCTGCGCCGGGCTGGGCGATTCACTCATTTGCGCCGCGTGTCCTTCACCGCAACCGCCACCACCGTTCCCAGCACGTAGCATATCGCCGCGCTCAGGTACAGCGCGGTGTAGCCGAGGTTCGGCGACCGCGCGTTGAAATAGTCGAGCATAAAGCCGCCGATGCCGGCGAGCACGCCGGAGCCAGCCGTCGCGAGATTCGAGATGCCGAGAAAGCGCCCGCTCTCCTCCGCCGGAATCAGATCGGTCGCCCACGCCCAATTCACGCTGAGAAAGATGCCAATACTGACGCCGATGAGCGCGCCGTCGATCAGCACCATCGTCAGCGTCGTCGCGGTCATCAGCATCACCGCGCCGATCGCGCCGAGAATGCCGGACAGTACGATCAACCACTTGCGCCCGACGCGGTCGCTCAGCGCGCCTGCCGGATAGACGACGATCACGATCGCAACTGCGATGATCGCCAGCAGATTGCCGACCTGCGCGGCGGGGTTCGGCAATTTCAAAACGTCCTGGAGAAAATAGAGCGCATAGTTCCGCACCAGATTGCCGCCGAGCAAAATCAAAAGCCGCGACACCAGCCACAGAAAAAAGTCGCGGCTGTAAAAAATGACTTGTAGGGGCGATTCATGAATCGCCCCTACCGCGCGCGTCTTTGGTCCCACGATCTCCACGCCGTCAAACGGTTCCTCAGTCACAAAGACCGCGGTGATGACCATCGTGAACAGCAAAAAGAAAATGATCGCGACGAACGAGAGGACGATCTGCCCCTGCCCCACCCAGTTGCCCACGACGAGCGAGGTGACGATGATGCCGACGATTTCCAGAAACCGCGCGATGCCGGACGCCGCGCCGCGCTTGGCTTCCGGCACAAGTTCCGGAATGTAGCCCTGGTACGGTCCGTGCGCGATGTTCGACGACGTTTGCAGCAGCAGGTAGCCGATCAGCAGAACAATGTAATTGCCGGCGAACGCCATCATCAGCAGGAACACCACGTCGAACAGCGTGCCGCCGACGATGTACGGGCGGCGCTTGCCCCAGCGCGTCGTGCGACTGTCGCTCCACGCGCCGGCGGCGGGTTGGACGACGATGGCGATGACGAGTCCCAGCGCGGTGAGAATGCCGAGCGCGCTGCCTTTTTGCGAT
>DAIDTM010000655.1 GCA_027457205.1 Anaerolineae bacterium
AGTACGAAATCCGAAAGCCCTGGAACTCGCCCAGCAACGTCACCAGCGTTGCGGGCGTCGGACGTCCGCCGGCGATTGCCACCCAGACGTTGAACGCGAGCGGATCGTGGTAGAGCAGCCAGTTGCGCGCGTACCACCACCCGGCAATCGCGACGACGATAACGGCGCAGAGTAAAGCTTCCAACAGGACGCGGACCCCTTCGGGCGCGGACGAACGCGGAGAAGACAGATCAATCCGCGTTTGTCTGCGGCGGTCCGCGTCCCACGCTTTCCACAGTAGGTACAAAAACACTCCTGCCGCGATGACCACCAACCCCAGATCGCTTTCCTTCGACAGCGCGCCAAGTCCGAGGACAACGCCCAGGACGACGAATTGCCGCAAATTCGCGCCGCGCGTGACCAAGCGCGTGAGGAGCAGCAGCGCGAGCGTCGCCAACATCACCGCCAGATTGTCGTTGTTCACCGACGCGCTGATGAAGATAAACATCGGATTGAACGCGACGAGCGCGGCGGCGACAGCGGCTAGGGTTATATTAGCGCCGATTTCCAGCGCGAGTAGGTACGTGAAGAGAACGGTGAACGCGGCAAAGAGAATCGAGAGGAAGCGAATCAGGTGTACCGCGAGCGCGGTGTTGTGCCACGGAAAATCTTCCGCGCTCGTATGCACGACCATATTCTTGTTGCCGTAATCGAGCGGGATGCCGATCTTGGCTTCGGGGTTGCGCCACAGCCGGTCCGGCAGATCGCGCGTATCGATCCAGAACGTGGCGAGCGCGCTGACGGCATAGTACAGCGGCGGCTGACCGCCTTCTTGTTCCCAGCGCGTCCGCACGTTCGGGTCTTGAATCGGCAGCGAATGACCGGTCGCGAGGAACTGGACGAACGGATAATGCCACAGCTCGTCGCCCGCTTCAAAGATCGGCGTGACGATGGAGTACAGCGTTGCCAATGCGACGAACGCGGCGAGGATGACGGCGAGCAGGCGATGCGATTCGATGGAATGCCAAATCGTTCCGCGCGCGCGATTCAATAAACTCACTTGACTATGCTCACTGGTTCGATCACAATCCGGTCTCCCATCGCTTTGCCGTCCGCGCCGAGGATCGGCACGCGCTGCTGCGTCGCGGCATCGAACATTCCCACTTCCAGCCGATACGAGTCCGCCGCCAGTAAATCGTTGGGCAGCGGCAGTACGATCGCATCGACGATGCGCGCGCCAGGAGCCCACGTGCTGGTTGGCGCGCTGCCGCGCCGCGGCTCTTTCTCGTATCCCGCCGCCTCGACACCGTGCTGATCGACAAGATGGACAAAGACGGTGTAATCGTTGGCAATGGGCTTGAGCGCTTGCCAATACAGCAAGAGGAGAATCGGCTGCCCTTGCTTGACCTGCGCGTTGACGAGTTCGAGACCTTCCAGCCGGATCGGCGCGGCGAAATCGACCGGCGGCGCGGGGTTGGCGCGCGCAACGGCTTGCGGATCAACGCGCTGCTCGAATTGATCGCCGTGATCGTCAAAGTAGTACACGTACGCCAGCGCGTGCGCGCGCAGATTCGCCGGCACATCCGAGTCGGTCGAACTCGACTCGACTGACGTGCCGTAGCGCGAAAAGAACATTCCAGACAAGTTGGTACCCGGCACGGGTGGATAGAAAAAGTACAGCAACGTATCGGCAGGCAGCGTGGGGTGCGCTTGCCAAACATTGCGGAACGAAACGCGGCTGACGCGTGACAAGTCGGCGTATGCCGCGGTCGATTGCGCGATGCTCGCACTGCCGATCAAGACCGCCAGCGCGACGGTACCGAACGCAAGCGCGCGCGTGGGCAACGTGTGCGGAAGCCGTCGCCAAATCCAATCGAGCAAAAGCGCGAACAGCATCGCCGCGGCGGTGAGCGGAAAGTAGAGAAAGCGCGGCGAGACTTGCGGGAACGGCGCGATCGGCAGAACCGGCAGGACCGCCACGGCGACGATAGCCACCAGCGCGAACCGCTTCTTCCAAAAGATAAAGTACGCCAGCAGCGCCAGCGCGACGACGAGGCAGAGATAACTGAACGGCGGCGCGAACACCCAGGGAAATGCCAAGCCGCTGAGATAGCCGATGAAGTTCGGTAGAATGCGCGTGCTCGGCGAGTATCCTTCGTACGAGACAAACACGCTGCGTCGCGTCACGATGTACTCGATGGGAATGTAGGGAATGAACGCGACAGCAAACCAGAAATAGCGACGGACCAGTTCGCGTCGCGTCGTTGGCTTGGCGATATACAATCGGTCGATCAAGAAAAGAATGATCGGCAGCATGATGCTGATTTCTTTGCAGTAGAGCGCGAGGACGAAATTCGCGAACGCCAGCCAATAGTCGCGGTGCGCGCCGCCTTCCAGATAGCGCAGCCAAAACCAAATCGTCAACAGCGAAAAAACGGTCAACAGCGGATCGATCACACCGGCTCTGAAGAGCGCTTCGACGGCGAGCGGGAATGTGGCGTATACCAGAGCGGCGATGACGCCAACGCGCCATTGCTTCGTTACGCGCGCGGCAAGACCGAACAGCAGCCAGCAATTCGCGAGGTGAAGCAGGACATTTTCCAGGTGATAGCCGAAGGGGTCTGAACCGAACAAGTGATAGCCGATCAGGTACTGGATTCCCTGCACTGGTCGGTACCACGCCGTCTGCGCGCCTGGATCAAAGTACTTGACGAGATAGTCGTGGAGATTGAGCCGCCCGACGATGTCGAGGAAAATCCAATCGTCGCCGAAGAAACTGAGCTGCGTAGCGGCGGCAAACGCAACGAGAACGGCGACGGCGATCACGCCCAGCGCGAGCCAGTTCTTCCAACGCGCAAAGTTTTCTTCGGACAACAGAGCCATTCGCAAGTGTCTCTTACGGAACGATATTAAACGGCGCGATCACTGCCGTACCGCCAAGGCGCTGCTGCGTCGCAGAGTCGTACCACCCGATCTCGACTCGGTCGTCGCCACCAATGGGCGCGTCTGCATTGACCGGAATCACAATCGAATCGGCGACGTAGGGAGTGGCGTTCCACTGGCTGGTGGGAGCTTTGCCTTTGCGCGGCGCGCTGTCATACGCCGCAATCACGGCGCCATCCGGCGCGACGAGATGTGCGAACATCGTATAGTCTCGGTCGATCTTGTCCGTGGCGCGCCAGTACAACATCAAGATGATGGGATCGCCCCGCTTGACTGTCGTGCGCGGAACTTCATAGCCGGTAAGTTGAATCGACGCGCCAAAATCGACCGGCAACGCCGGCGCAATGCGCGTCGCCGCGTTCTGATCGACCAGAATTTCGCGCGGTCGCCGCGTCGCGTCGAAATAATAAACGTACGCCGTGTTGTACTGGCGGAAATCGGCGTACTCGGTCCAGTTCTTCACCCAGACGCCAGCGCCGTACCGCACCATCGACATGCCGGACAAGCCGCCGGTCGTCGGCGTGATCGGATCGATAAAATAGAGTAATGTATTTTGCGGGAACGTTGGATGCCGCAGCTCAATGTCGTGGAAGGGCACGCGTAGCTGCCGCGCCCACTCGGCGGCAGAAAGCGCGGACGTGTTGATCGACAAACCATTGCCGAACGCAAGCAGCGCGAGCAGAATCGCGGCGATGGACGCGAACCTTCCGCGCGCGCCGATCACCTGGCGCGCCTGATCGAAGAGCAACGCAAGAATAACCGCCGCCGCCATAATCGGCAGATAGAGATAGCGATTCTCGATGAATGGAAACGGCAGGACCGGCAAAAGATTCATCAGCGCAAACGCGCCGATGAAGAGGAGCGCGCGGCTGCGCTTACGCCACGCGACGCCGATCAGAATGAGCGCGACCATGACCCATGCATATGTCAGCGCGCTGCCCACGTCGACCTGATTGAGGTCGATGGACGGAAAAACGCCCCACGGAAAAAAGAACAGGACGAGGTACTGCACGAGAATGAACGCCATGGTCGCACCGAATTGCCAACCGAACACGCTAGCAAAAGTGTGTGTGCTCGGGGTCAAGTACTGGATTAGCGTAAAAGCAATCGCGCCGGCGACGAAGAGACTGTAGCGGCGGATCGCGCGCGGGATCGAAAGCGGCTTGGCGAGCAGCCACCACTCCATCAGGAACAGCACGACGGGAAGAGTAACGCTGAGCTGTTTGCTCATCAGCGCGAGCACAAACGCGGCAAACGTCACCGCGTAATGCTGCCAGTCTTCACGTTCCAAATAGGTCAGCCAGAACCACATCGCCAGCAAATAGAAAATCGTTGCCAGCGGATCGACGATGCCGACCCAGTTGATACCGGAGGGGTAGACCGAAAATGTCGCGTAGAAGAACGCGCTCGCGAATCCAATCAGCCATTTCTTCGACACGCGCCACGCGAGCGCGTACAGCAGCAACACGTTAATCACGTGGAACGTGATGTTGATGACGTGGAAAACGTCCGCGTTTCCGCCGAAGAACTGGAATTGCAAAAAGAATTGGATCGCTTGCAAGGGGCGGTACCACTGCATCTGCACGCGCGGATCAAAGATCTGGACGAGCGCGTTCGACCACGCCGTTCTGCCAGCGCGCTCAAGATAAACATAGTCGTCCAGATAAAAACCCATCCGCACGCCGGGATAGTACGTGACGTATGAAAGCGCGGCGAGCGCCAGCGCGCCGATCCACGCAACTCGCTTAGACATCAGATTCTCGCTCATTTCACAATGCTGAAGGGTCCAATCACGACCTTGTCGCCGAGCGACTGACCATTCTGATCGATCACCGGTATCGGCTGCGCCGCCGCGTGATCGTGCAGTCCAATTTCCAATCGAGCATTATCGCCGAGCGGAGCGTCGGCGCTGACCGGCAATACGATTGCATCGACCACTACCATGCCGCGCCGCCACGTACTCGTCGGCGCCGCGCCGCGCTTGGGCTGCCCATCGTACCGCGAAATCACGTTACCATTCGCATCGACGAGATTCGCCGAGACGCTGTAATCCTGACCGGGTTGAGACGGCGTGCTCCAATTCAGAATCACGACCAGCGCTTTGCCGCGCTGGACCGCGCTGCTCGGCGTCTCGTATCCATCGAGCGAGATCGGAACCTGAAATCTTGCCGGGAGCGGCGGCGTGGCACGCGTCGTATCGTTCTGGTCGACCGGGATTTCGATGGAGCGACCGGTCGGATCGAAATAGTAAACAAACGCGGTGTTGTGGCGGCGCAGGTCTGCGATGCGTCCGCTGTCCGTTCCATCGACCGAGACGCCTTCGCCGAAATAGCGCGTGTAAAACAGTCCTTCCAGTTCCGTGACCGAAGTCTTCGGATAAACAAAATACAGAAAAGTGTCCGCCGGGAAATGCGGGTGCTGCAGCGCAATGTCGTGGAACGGCACGCGCAGTTCGCGCGTGTACTCTGCCAGCCCTGCCGCGGCGTCTGCAACGCGCAGACTGCTGCCCAGAACGACCAGCGCGATCGCTGCGCCGGCGACCAGCATGTACAGCCGGCGCTTGCCAAAAAACTTGAAACCTTGTTCGACGACGAGCGCGATGATGACGGCGGATGCCATCATCGATGTGTAGAGGTAGCGCGTGTTAAAGTACTCGAGCGGGAAGCCAAGCAGCGGCGCGATGTTCAAGATCGCGAAGATACCGAGGAAGAGGAGCGCCGCGCTTTTTTTGTAGAGCATGATTCCCAGGTACACCAGAACAGCGGCAGCCATCCAGACATAATAGACGGCATCGACCGGTTTCTCGACAAAGACAGGCAAAGTCAGGACTGCGAGATACGGAAAAAGATTGCCTAGCATCTGGGGCCCGATCTTGAACCCGAACTGTCCGACGAACTCGCCGTGACTCTGCACGTTCAGGTCGAGTAACACGAACGGGATCAGCATCAGAAGAAACGGAGCATATTGCCGCGCGAGGCGCGCCAAGTCGAGCGGCGTTTCAAAGAGCCACCACTCGATGAGAAAGAGGAAGAATGGCAGAAAGACCGCGATCTCTTTGCTGAACAGCGCGAACACGAACGCGCCGAACGTCAGCGCCCAATCGCGCCCGCGCCGCGTTTCTAGATACTTCGTCCAAAGCAAAATCGTCAGCAGATAAAAGAATGCGGAAAGTGGATCGACGACCGCGTGCCAGAAGACAGCAAGACTAAACACCGGCGACACGACGTAGACGAGCGCGGCGATCAGCGCGAGCCGCCAGTTCTTACCGATTCGCCCAACGATCGCGAACAGAAGGACGCTGTTTGCCGCGTGCAACAGAAGCTGCGTCAACAGCCAACCGTCTGAATTGAAATGAAAGAGCGTGTATTGAAAGAGGACGAACAATCCTTGCGCCGGGCGATAGCCCTGCGTGACATTTGCCGGATCGAAGAATTGAGTCAGATAGCGCGGCAAGTCCATCGAGGATACCCATTCCAGGTACCACCAGCCGTTGAAGAATCCAACTTTCAATCCGGGCAGATAGGCGACAACTCCGACAACGCCGATCACCAAAGCAGAAATCCAAAATCGCTTTCGCGACATCCAGCTCTCCGAAACCAATTTGCGACTCGCGTTCCTCGCCGCCGCGCTACAATGCCGGCTTGCGCGTGCGCCAGTCGGTCGCCTGCTCGTACGCGTAGGCGACGCGCAGCACACGCTCCTCATCAAACGCGCGCCCCATCAGTTGCAAACCGACCGGCAGACCATCGACGAATCCGCACGGAATCGAGATCGCGGGAATGCCGGCGAGCGCCTGCGCGAGCGTAAAGACATCCGCGAGATACATTTGTAGCGGATCGTTTACCTTCTCGCCGATTTTGAACGCGACGCTCGGCGAAGTGGGCGCGACAATGACATCCACCCCACTGGTATGCTCGGGGTCTTCGACTTGCGCAAACGCCTGATCGAAATCTTGCTTGATGAGCGTCCGCACCTTCTGCGCCTTCAGATAGTACGCATCGTAATAGCCCGCGCTGAGCGCGTACGTGCCGAGCATGATGCGTCGTTTGACCTCCGCGCCAAACCCATCGCCGCGCGTCGCGCGCATCACTTCCCACATCTCGTCGCTCTCTTCCAGCCGATAGCCGTACTTGACGCCGTCGTACCGCGCGAGATTCGCCGATGCTTCCGCTGGCGCGATCAGGTAGTACGTCGGCAGCGAATAATCGGTGTGCGGCAAACTCACTTCCTGCGTCGTCGCGCCAAGCGATTCCAACTGGCGAATCGCCGCGCGCACCACAGCGTCTACGCCGGGCTGCATTCCCTCGATAAAATATTCGCGCGGCACGCCGACGCAGACGCCTTGTAGGGGCAGCCCGCTTGTCCCGCGTTCTTCAGCGGGATGGGATTGTCCATCCAGCGCGCCAACGTAATCCGGCACGGGGCGATTCACCGATGTTGCTTCGCGCGCGTCGTACCCAGCGATGACGCCAAGGATCGTCGCGGCGTCGCGCACGTCTTTCGTCAGCGATCCGACTTGATCGAGCGACGACGCAAACGCGATGACGCCAAAGCGCGAGACGCGTCCGTACGTCGGGCGCAAGCCGACGATATTGGTCAAGCCCGCCGGCTGCCGCACGCTACCGCCAGTATCGGTGCCAAGCGCGAAGAGCGTCTCGTCCGCCGCGACTGCCGCCGCACTGCCGCCGCTCGATCCGCCCGGCACGCGGTCGAGGTCCCACGGATTGTGCGTGACGAAATAGCGCGAGTTTTCCGTGGACGAACCCATTGCGAACTCGTCTTGGTTCGTCTTGCCGATCAATATCGCGCCCGCCGCGTTCAATTTTTCCATCACCGTCGCATCGTACGGCGGCACAAACTTGCCGAGGATTTTCGAGCCGGCGGTCGTGCGAACGCCGCGCGTGCAAATTTCGTCCTTGATCGCCATCGGGATACCCAGGAGCGCCGGCGCGGTGGATTTATCGCGGCGATGCGCTGCCCAGCGCGCATCCGCCTGCCGCGCCTGTCCCAGCGCGCGCTCGGCGACGACGGTGAGGTACGCGTTCACGCGCGCGTCCACCGCGTCGATCCGATCCAGCACCGCGCGCGTTAGATCGACGGAACTGATTTCGCCTTTCTCCAACCGCGCGCGCGCCTCGTGAACCGTGAGCGCATAAAGCTCCATGATCATTTCCCTGTAAGTTCGTGATACAAATCGACCACGCGGTCGATGTTTGTTTCGAGCGAGTACGTCTCCACCGCGCGCTGCCGCGCGCGCGCCGCCAACTCGCGGCGAAAATCGGGGTACTCGATCAGCATCCGCAGCGCGAGCGGCAATTGCTCTTCCAACGATTGCAGATCGACCACGATGCCCGCGCCGCGCAGCGCCTCCGCGTCCGCGCCCACATCGGTGGCGATCACTGCCGTGCCCGCCGCCATTGCCTCCAGCATCGCGAGCGACAGTCCTTCGATGGAAGAGGGCAGAACGAAAATATCGGCGGCGCGGAGAATGTGAACGCGCTCGCGCAG
>DAIDTM010000656.1 GCA_027457205.1 Anaerolineae bacterium
GAGCCACCTAATCTGACAATTCTGGTATCATGGACCTCTTTGAATCAATGATACCGGAGGAAGGATGATCGAGGTGGACGATAAAGAACTGATCCGGCGAGCCTACTTACTCGACGGTCAAAGCGAGCGTCAGATTGCCAAGGAACGGAAACACGCGCGCAACAGCGTTGCCGCGGTCGTCGCGGATCCCAAGACGGCGACGTACGACCTGACGCAGGTCGAACTTGATCTCGAGGGCACGCTCGTGGGTCTGGCGACCGTCGTGACGCTCCGCGAGCAGCATCAGCTTCATCGGCAACTTGAGGCGATCGCCGGTCTCACAGTTGCACTGGACGCCCTGCATCAGCAAGTCGAAGATCGCGAGGCGCGTAGGGTCACTCAGCACTTTGAGCGTGTCCGCCAATTCAGCGGGAGTGGGTATCTTGTTCATTCTAAAGCTTCCATTTCAAGTGCCGAAAACAAATCGACCATGGTTGAATCATATCCGTATTCGCCTTTTTGGCACGCCACAAACTGACTTTTGACCCAACCGGGACTGGATTCGGACTGTTGGGCGCGAGAATGAGGGTGAGGGAGGATCGCTGTGCGACGGCTTCGACAATTCACAACACCCCGCGTGGGTGTCCTTTTTATTCTCCTCGCGCTTACCGCGTGCGGCTCTTCGCGCAACCTCGATTTTCGTTTCAACGACGTGGAACCCGCGTCCGCGGCGACGTATTCTCCGAATGATACCAAGCCGCTGCGCGTCGCGGTTGCGGCGGTCATCTCACCCAAAGGCACAGTTGAAAGTTACAGCGACTTGCTCGCTTATATCGGTCGCAAGCTCAATCGCCGCGTCGAACTGGTTCAACGGCAAACCTACGCCGAAGTGAACGACCTCGTCAAGAATGGCGATGTGGATGTGGCGTTCGTTTGCACCAGCGCGTACGTCGTCGGTCAACGCGACTTTGGGATGGAACTGCTCGTCGCGCCGCAAGTGAATGGCGAAACGGTTTACTATTCGCTACTCATCGTTCCTGCCAGCAGTCCGGCGCGTTCGCTGGCGGATTTGCGCGGCAAGGTGTTCGCCTTTACCGATCCAATGTCACTCACCGGGCGCGTATATCCAACCTCGCTGGTCAAGTCTTTGAATACCACGCCGGAAGCATTCTTCTCGCGCATCTTTTTCACCTACAGTCACGACAATGCCATTCAAGCCGTCGCCAATCAAATGGCAGACGGCGCAGATGTAGACAGTCTGGTCTACAATTACCTCGTCGCGCGCGATCCGACGATTGTGCCACGCGTGCGCGTGATTGACCACTCGCCCGCCTTCGGCATTCCGCCGGTCGTCGTCAGCCCCAACCTCAGTCCGCAATTGAAAGAGACGCTGCGCGAACTGTTTTTGCAGATGGCTGCCGATCCCGCCGGGCAGACCATTCTCCGCAATTTGATGATCGATCGTTTTGTCCTCGTCTCCGACCGCATCTACGATTCCGCACGCGCCCTCGAGTTGCAAGTGAACGTTGCGCCGTGAAAACTCGATTCTCCAGTCCTCGATTTCCAATGCCCAAACTACGCGCCTGGCTCCTGCGTCCTGGCGTGCGCGTCAAGATCATGGGCATCGTCCTGGGGTTGGTGCTGCTTTTGGGTCTCGGCATCACTTGGCAAGTGCGCGCGAGCATGACCGCCACGCTCACCACGCAACTTGATCAGCGCGGCGTCTCTATCGCGCGCGACCTCGCCGCGCGGTCCACCGATTTGATCTTGATCAACAACACGTACGCGCTGTACGGACTCCTCCAAGACACGCTGCTTAACAACGCAGACTTGCGGTACGCCTTTGTCCTTGATTCGAACGGCCGCGTCCTCGTTCACTCTTTCGATCACGGTTTTCCACGCGGATTGGCGGAGGAGAATACCGTTGGCTCGACCGATCGCGCTCACACCGTCGTCCTGATGAGCGACGAAGGTCCAATCCATGACATCGCGGTGCCGATTTTTGATGGGCGCGCCGGCATTGCGCGCGTGGGATTGACCGAGCACAGCGTCCACGCGGCGGTGGACGGATTGACGCGCCAGTTGTTGTTGATCACGCTCGCGGTGTCTCTCCTCGGCGTCGGCGCGGCGTATTTACTCACGCTGATTTTGACGCGACCGATCCTGACACTTGTGGACGCGACTCAAGCCGTGGCGCATGGCGATCTCTCGCGCAAGACGCCGCCCTGGAGCGATGACGAGATCGGGAAACTCTCGACCGCGTTCAATCGAATGACCGACGAACTCGCGCAAGCGCAAGGCGCGATGCTGCGCCGGCACCGCGAACTCGCCGCGCTCAACGCGGTGGCGAATGCGGTGAATGCGCCCGCGCCGCTCACTGAAACGCTCGAACGTTCACTGCGCGCGCTGCTCGATTCCTTGAATTTGCCGGCGGGCTGGATTTTCCTGCTCGACCGCGAGCGCGCGCCGGTTGCAGACTCCGCGACCTCTGCGAGGGTGCAATTGACCTGTTGGATCGGCTTGTCGCCGGAAATCGGCGCGCGCGAAGTCGAAACAGGACTGCAGGGTTGCCCATGCACCTCCGCGCTGCGTGACAAACGAGCCGTCGTCGTGACGCCGCTGCCCGAACGCTGTCCGCTGCGTGATGCACACACCATCGCCTCGCACGTCACAGTACCGATTCTCTCGCACGCGCGCGTTCTGGGTGTGCTGGGAGTGGCAAGCGAAGACGCGCAAGCATTCAGCATGGATGAAGTCAAATTGCTCGAGGCGGCGGGACAGCAACTCGGCGTTGCAGTCGAGAATGCGCGACTCTGGGACGATCTGCGCGAGAAAGAGCGCGTGCGCGGTCAGCTGCTTGAAAAAGTGATCGTAGCGCAGGAAGAAGAGCGCAAACGTATTGCGCGTGAATTGCACGATGACACCGGGCAGGCGATCACGTCGCTGATGGTTGGCTTGCGCGCCACGAGCGACGCCTGCGACCCGGACGTGCGCACGCGCTTTGAACCGCTGCGCGAAATCGCGGCGCAGACGCTCGAGTCGGTCAAACGACTGGCGCGCGAGCTGCGGCCGCCGCTGCTCGACGATTTGGGGCTGCCGGCGGCGTTAGAGCGCTACATTTCCAACTATCGCGTGAATTTTGGCTTGAATGCGGATTTGCAGATGACGGGTTTCCGCGACGGCGCGCGGTTGCCGGCGGAAGCCGAACTCGCGCTCTATCGCATCATCCAGGAATCGCTGACGAATGTCGCCAAGCACGCGCGCGCCAAGAATGTCAGCGTCGTCGTGGAACGCAAACCGCAGGCAGTCGTCGCGATCGTAGAAGACGATGGATGCGGCTTCGACGCGCGCACGGTCTTCGAGTTGCAGGACGAGATGAAACTGGGCTTGCACGGAATGCGCGAGCGCGCCGAGTTGTTGGGCGGGCGCTTGCGGATCGAATCCACGCCGAACGCGGGCAGCAGTGTGTTTGTGGAGATTCCGATTCAATGAGCCAAACAATATGAACAAGACACGAATTGTGCTTGCTGACGATCATTCCGTTCTGCGCTCTGGCTTGAAACTGCTGTTGAACGCGCAAGACGATTTGACCGTCGTCGGTGAAGCTACCAATGGACAAGAGGCAATCGCTGCCGTGCGCCAGCACGCGCCCGATTTGCTTTTGCTCGACATCACGATGCCCAAGACCGATGGACTTCAAGTATTGCAGCAAATCAAACGTGCGTACTCCAACGTGCGTGTCTTGGTGCTGACGATGCACGAAGAAGAAGGTTACCTGCGCCGCGCGCTCGAAATGGGCGCGGCGGGCTATTGCCCCAAGAGCGCGGCGGATGCGGAACTCATTTCCGCGATTCGCGCGGTGATGCGCGGTAACGTCTACATTCATCCCTCGCAGACGCGTCTTCTCTTGGACAAGATGATCGCGCCAGCGAGCGAAGAGACCGCCGCGTCTGCTGAACTCAGCGAGCGCGAGCGCGCGGTGCTGCGACTCGTCGCGCTGGGTCATACGAATCAGGACATCGCCGCGCAACTTTCATTGAGCGTCAAGACCGTTGAGACGTATCGCGCCCGCGGCATGGAGAAACTCGGCTTGCGGAGCCGCGCGGCGCTGGTGCGCTACGCCATCCAAGAAGGGTGGATGACAGCGGAATGACACGTAATGGACGAGCGACCTGACCCAAGTCTTACGGTTGGTCGGCGAATTACCTCTATCGATGGATCGCCGACCGTTGTCAGGTTTTCCCCCACTTTTCCTCGCCAACTTCAATGCTTTCCCTGACATGGCGATAAGCCGTACGGGTTTTCCCCGCTAGAAGACGCCCGCGTCTTTTCGTAGAATCAGAGGCGGTAACGCAGAATGAACCGCGTTGCCGCCTTTTTGTTTTTCATTCTCCAGGAGGTGAAGGTATGCCTGTCACGACAGAAAAGGCACTCGAGTTTTTCGTGCGGGACGCCACGATGGGAACGCCCGATGATCCAATCATCCGAATGCAGGAGGACCTGAAACGCGCGCTGGCTAAACCCATCGATCAGCGCCGCTGGGCGATGGTGCTCGACCTGCGCAAGTGCGTCGGCTGTTCGTCGTGTACCGTCGCGTGCATTGCCGAAAACAAACTGCCGCCCGGCGTGGTCTATCGTCCCGTGTTGGAAGAAGAAATCGGCACGTTCCCGAACGTGGCGCGCCATTTTGTGCCGCGTCCGTGCATGCAGTGCGACAATCCCCCGTGCGTGCCGGTGTGTCCCGTTGCCGCGACCTACAAGCGACCCGACGGCATTATCGAAATCGATTACGACGTGTGCATCGGCTGCCGTTACTGCATCACCGCGTGCCCGTACTCGGCGCGCACATTCGACAGCGGACGCTTTTACACGAGCGGCACTCCGCAGCTCGAAGCGTACGAAAAGCTGCCGAACTTTGAGTACGGCGTGTCCTTGGATCGCAGCCAGGGCGGCTCGCCAATCGGCAACGCGCGCAAATGCACATTTTGCGCCCATCGGCTCGATGCCGGGATGTTGCCGGCGTGCACGACGACTTGCATTGGTCGCGCCACGTACTTTGGCGACGCGAACGATCCACAGGCGCTCGTCTCGCAACTGATCGCTTCGCCCAACGTCACCCGGCTCAAGGAAGAGATGGGGACGGAGCCGAAGGTGTATTACCTCGTTTAGTGGACAGTGGATAGTGGACAGACTAACCACTGAACACCAATCACTGACCACTGCTTGAAGGAGCAACGATGAAAAACTTGCAAAAACTCTTATGGCTCGTGGCGATTATCGGATTCGTCGGCGGCGCGTATGGACTCTACGACCGCCTCGCGCACGGGCACCTCGATGTCAGTTATGGCAGTTACATTCCGTGGGGCTTGTGGGTCGGCGCCTACATCTATTTTATCGGCGTGTCCGCCGGCGCATTCTTGATTTCGACGCTCGTCTACGCGTTCGGCGTCAAGCGGCTCGAAAAGATCGGCAAGCTCTCACTTTTCACCGCCGTCGTCGCGCTCGGTGTTGCGATGCTGAGCATCTGGTTTGATTTGGGACATCCCGAACGCGCGCTCGAACTCATCCTCCGTACCAACATTCACTCGGTGATGGGCTGGATGATCTGGTTCTACAGCGTCTACTGGCTAATGCTCCTCGTCGAATTATGGTTCGCGCTGCGCCCCGATTTCGTCGCGTGGAGCGCGCGGAAGGATGTCGCCGGATCGCTCGCGCATTTCCTGACCTTCGGCAGGCGCGATGTCTCGGCGAAGGTGCTGGCAAGCGACGGACGCGTGCTGCGCGTGCTCGGCGCGCTTGGCATCCCGCTCGCGATTGCGCTGCACGGCAGCGTCGGCGCGCTGTTCGGCGTCGTCGGCGCGCGACCGTACTGGAATACTGGACTCACGCCGATCATGTTTCTCGTCGGTGCGCTCTTGAGCGGCGGCGCGCTGACGACGTTCGTTGTCCTGATCTTTGGACCCGATGCGGGCAGCCAAGAACACGCCGAAACCGTCGTGTTCCTCGGGCAAATCGTCTTGGGCTTGCTCGCGCTAGACGTGATCCTCGAATGGGCGGAGTACTCGATTGGACTCTACGCGGCGATTCCTGCTGACGCGGAAAGTATGCGACTCGCGTTGTTCGGTCCGTACGCGTGGGTGTTCTGGGGTATCCACGTTGGGCTGGGTGTGGTGATCCCGGCGGTGATTCTGGTCGTGCGTCGCCATTCGCCGACCTGGGTCGGCATCGCCGGCTTGTTGATCGCGGCGACGTTCATCGCCGTTCGTCTCAACATCGTGATCCCCGGACTTGCGGTGCCTGAATTGCAGGGCTTGGAAGCCGCGTTCAGCGGACCGGGCTTGACCTTCAGCTATTTCCCGACGCTGACCGAATGGCTGCTGGAGGTCTGGGTCGTTTCGACGGGCTTGCTCGCATTCCTGATCGGCTATCGGCTGCTGCCCATCGTCACGCGCGAGACCGCTGGCGCGGGCGTCGCGGGAGAATGAAAACGTAGCGCATAGTGAGTATTGCGTATTACGTAATACTCTCTACGCAATACGTAATACGCCTTAGGAGCAATGACAATGAACAAAAATAACTCGAATGCGTTAGAGATCACGCGCCGCGATTTTCTCAAGACCTCGGCGTTTCTCGGCGGCACGGCGCTCTTTGCCGGCGAGATCGAGTGGGTGCTGAATCAAGCGCCCACCGCGCTGGCTGCCGGCGCAACCAAGTACCCACTGGCGTCGCCGGAGAATATCATTTACGGCGAATGTTTGCAGTGCAACACGCAGTGTACGATCAAGGGCAAGATTCAGAATGGTATCCTCGTCAAGGTGGACGGCAATCCATACAGTCCCAACAATATGCTGCCTGCGATCGACTACAAGACCTCGCCAGCCGATGCCGCGTTGATCGACGGCAAACTCTGCCCCAAGGGACAGGCGACGATTCAGACGCAGTACGATCCGTACCGCATCGTCAAGGTCTTGAAGCGCGCCGGTCCGCGCGGCTCGAACAAGTGGAAAACGATTTCCTTCGATCAAGCGATCAGCGAAATTGTCAGCGGCGGCAAGCTCTTTGCCGACATCGGCGAAGACCGCGTCGTCCCAGGTTTCAAGGATGTGCTAGCGACGAAAGACGCCAAAGTGATCGCCGGTCTCGCCGCGGATGCGGCAGCGGTCGCCGGGAAAAAGATGACGCTGGACGATTTCAAGTCCAAGCACGCGAGCGAACTCAATCTGCTGATCGATCCTGATCATCCCGATCTCGGCGTCAAGAACAATCAATTCGTCTTCCAGGCAGGGCGCATCGAGCCGGGACGCAACAACTACGCGCAACGTTTTACGCTCAACTCGTTCGGCTCGATCAACTGGTACGATCACACCACGATCTGCGAGCAATCGCACCATATCGCCTACACCTACACGACCGCGCAGTACACCGGCACAAGCTGGGCGACCGGTCCCAACAATATGAAGCCAGACACGCTCAACTCCGAGTTCGTCATCTTCTGGGGCACCAGTCCCTTCGAGGCGAATTTCGGTCCGACGATCATGAGCGAAGCGATCACGCGTTCCATGGTCGAGCGCGGCTTGAAGATCGCAGTGGTCGATCCGCGCTTGTCAAAGACCGGGTCGAAGGGCTGGTGGATTCCGGTGCAGCCCACCGGCGACCTGGGTCTTTCGCTTGGAATGATCCGCTGGATTTTGGAGAATAAACGCTACGACGCCAAATTCCTGTCGAGCGCGAATAAAGCCGCCGCGCTCGCGATCAAGGAAAAGAACTGGACGAACGCGACCTGGCTTGTCAAAGTCGATGGTCAGGGACACGCCGGTGCGCTCGTACACGGCAGCGATTTGAAGCTCGTCACGAAAACCGATTCGACGGACGCGTCAGGCAAGGCGACGACCACGTATGTTACAGCGGACGGCAAATCGTTCGCGTTCGATCCGTTCGTCGTGATGGTCAGCGGCGCACCCGCGCTCGTCGATCCGAACGACG
>DAIDTM010000657.1 GCA_027457205.1 Anaerolineae bacterium
ATTATAGTCCGCGCAGAGGTTGTGTCAATTGACAGCGCCGCCAAAAAATGTTATCTTCATCGGCGATGAAAGTTTATCTGAGTACCCTCGGCTGCAAATTGAACGAAAGCGAACTGGAAGCGTGGGCGCGCCGTTTCACCAACGCCGGCGATGAAATCGTCGACGACCCGCGCACGGCGGACGTTTGCGTTCTGAATACGTGCACTGTCACCCATACCGCCGCGCACAAATCGCGCCAGATGGCACGCCAGCTCGCGCGCGCGAATCCAAACGCGCGGCTCGTGCTCACCGGCTGCTTCTCCGACATCGCGCCCGACGCGGCGCGCGCGCTGCCGAACGTTGCGCTCGTCATCCCCAATGTGGACAAGGATCGATTGGTCGAACGAGTGGCGGATTTCAGATTTCAGCGCTCCGATCTGACAGAGCTTCCTTACGGCGCGTTCCAAAATCTCGTCTCTGACCTCCAATCTCCAATCTCCAGAACCCGCGCATTCGTGAAAATCCAAGATGGCTGCAATATGTCGTGCGCGTATTGCATCATTCCACTCGCCCGCGGCAAAGAACGCAGTCGCGCGCGCGATGAGATCGTCGCGGAAATCAAGACGCTAGTTGCCGTCGGCTACAAGGAAATCATTCTCACCGGCGTACAGATTTCGGTGTACGCGAATGATGGTGACCGGCAGCATGGCTTGCGCGATTTGGTCGCAGCGATTCTAGCGGAGACTGCCGTACCGCGCTTGCGGCTGACGAGTATCGCGCCGTGGGACCTGGACGAATCGCTGCTCGACTTGTGGCGCGACCCGCGCCTCTGCCGCCACCTGCACCTATCGCTCCAAAGCGGCAGCGACACGGTGCTGCGCCGAATGCGTCGACCGTACTCGACCGCGCAGTTCGCGCGCGTAGCGCAACTCGCGCGCGACCAGATTTCCGGCGTCGGAATCACCACCGATGTCATCGTCGGATTTCCCGGCGAGAGCAACACCGAGTTCGAACAATCGCTTCAGTTTGTCGAAGAGATGCAATTTTCGCGCGTGCACGTGTTCCCGTATTCCGCGCGCGCCGGGACGGTTGCGGCGCTGCTGCCGCTGCAAGTTTCGGATGCCGTAAAACAATCGCGCGCTAAGCAGTTGCAAACCATCGCCGATACCAGCGCGCGCGCGTTCGCCCAGCGTTTCATCGGTCAGACGATGCCGGTGCTGTGGGAGAATACAGTAACCAGTAGCCAGCAGCCAGTAGCCAGTAGTCAGATTTCGTCACTCGTTACTCGTCACTCGTCACTCGTTTGGTCTGGTTATACTGACAACTACATTCGCGTCTTTGCCGCAAGCGATGCCAATCTGCACAACCAAATTTCGTCGGCGTGCGTAAGAAATATAGAAGAAGATGGAGTGACCGCAGAAGTGGTTGGTTGACACAACCATTCTTTCGCGATATACTTGAGACAATTGAATAACAAGCCTTCGGGGCAGGGTGAGTCCGGCGCGAAAGCGTGGACAATTCCCGATCGGCGGTGATATTAGTCCGATAGTCGTTTGGTCGACTAGTCCGGTAATCCCGACTACGTGACCACGTGACTGCTAGACAATGCGACTAATCAAGCCCGCGAGCCGAGTATGAAAAAGACAAAGCAGGATCCGGTAAGCCGGAGCCGACGGTACAGTCCGGAAGAGAGAAGGTCGTTCGATGATGCTGCGCGCGTCCGCGCGGTGTGAATGTCTTTGCGCCCCGAAGTTCGATCGTTGAACTTCGGGTTTTGTTTGCCGAGACTACCGCGCCCAGCGCGCGCGTCGTGCGCGCGTGCCCCGAAGCAATTTCGCTTCGGGGTTTCTATTTGAAATGGATGCACCTTTGATTCGTATCGAATCGATCAGCAAGCACTACGGCTCGCCGCACGACGGCGTTCTGGCGCTGCGCGAGGTCTCGCTTTCCGTTCGCGCCGGCGAGTTTCTGTCGATCATCGGT
>DAIDTM010000658.1 GCA_027457205.1 Anaerolineae bacterium
GCGTCGCCGCGCCGCCGGTATCCAGAAACTCGACGTGCGTCTTGCCGTCCGGCGCGGTAAGCGCGAAACTCCACAGCCACATTCCCGCGACGAGCGCGACGCCCAGCGCAATCGCCGGACGCAGCGTGAGACGAGACAGCAATGTGCGCCAGTTCAGCCGTGTCGCGCCGAACAGCGCGATATAGTACAGCGCGAGCATTGGCGCGTCGAACCGACCAACCGGAATGGCGGCAAACGGCAGGCGCGCCGTCCACTGCACGACGGCGATGGTGAACTCCAGGAACGCCCACGCGATCCAGGCAATCATCTGCCCGAGCGGCTGAACGACCAGCGCGATGAGCGTCGCCGCGCCGCCCCAGATCATCACCGCCGGCTGCACCGGCAACACGATGAAATTCGTCAGCAGCCCAACCAATGACAGGCGATGGAACGCAAAGACGATCAGCGGCGTCTACGTGATTTGCGCCGCCAGCGTCACGATGAACGAATCGTTCAGCGCGCCGACGATTTGTTTGGCGCGTTCGCCCGGCACGATCCGCGCCAGCCCGGATTCAAATCGGTTCGACAGCGGCGTGACGTAGAGAATCAGTCCGAGCGTCGCGAGGAAACTGAGTTGAAAGCCCAGGTCGAAGAGCGTGAACGGATTCCACGCGGTCATCAGCAGCGCGGAAACCGCGAGCGCGTTCAGCGCATCGTTCTGGCGATGATAGTGCAGCGCGAGCACGCTCAACGATCCCATGATCGCCGCGCGCACGACCGACGCGCCCGCGCCGACGAGCAGCGTGTAAATCGCCAGCCCTGCGATGACGATGAGCGTTGCCCGGCGCGCGCCGACCACGCGCTGGGTCAGTTTCGACAAAATACCGGCGACGATGGCGATGTTGAAACCGGAGATGGCAATGATGTGAGCGGTGTTCGTCGCGCTGAACGCGTCGGATACGTCGCGCGGAATGCCGGCGTCCACGCCGAGCAGAATGCCGGCGAGCAACGACGCGGACGGGTCGGGCAGGATCGCATAGATGGCGGCGAGCGCGCGGTCGCGGAAGGCGTACAGCGCGGCGAAGAACGGACTGCCCTGGTCGCGCGCCAGCACCGTCACGCGGCTGTAGCGCACCAGCGAGTGAATGCCCTGCCGCGCGAGATAATCCTTGTACGAGAAATCGGCGTCTTCCGGCGGCGTGGTTGGCGCGCCAAAGATTTGCAGTTGATCGCCGTATCGGACATCCATTTCGCGCGGCGCTTGGACGAACGCGACGCCGGACACATCGCGCCAGCTCTGATCGACCTTGACGCGCGTCACCGCGACGCGAATGTACACCGCCGTGTCGCGCACTTCCGGCGGATCGATGACATCGCCAAACATAGAGACCGCCCCGCGGTCGTTGAGCGATGCGAGAGCGTGATCGTCAAAATGCGGTAGGGCGATGGTGTAACGCAGCGCGCCAAGAAGGAAGAACAGGAGGCACAGATGCGCGCGGCGCAAGAGAGGATCGCGCCGCCAGATCAGCAGCAACCCAAGCGGCAACAGGAGCCAACCGCCCCACAGCAGCGGCGCAAACGGCAGAAAGGTAGCCGCCGCGATACCAGCAGACCACGCCGCGGCGAGGTAGACCAGCAACATTGTTGTGTCTCTGCGCTGCCAGCCCAAATTTGAGTGGCTTGGGCTGGCTGGTCGTCATTGCGGTTTGTTAAGGCGTTGGCTTGGTGGTCGGCGTGAACGTTGGCGTGGCGGTGGGTGTG
>DAIDTM010000659.1 GCA_027457205.1 Anaerolineae bacterium
ATCCGCGACCGATGACTAAGCACATATGCATCTCGCCCCGCTGGGCGGCGGCGCGTTGGACTGCGGGGTCTAGTGCAAGTGTGCGCGCGACGGCTTCCGGCATCGTTTCCAGATCGCGCCGGCGCGCGCGATCGTCGGCCAGCGTGACCGATAGCAGCGCCAACGCGGCGAGTTGCGTCGTATACGTCTTGGTCGCGGCGATCGTTTTCTCTTCGCCCGCGTGCTGAAGGATGACCCACTTCGCCGCGCGTGCCAGTGGCGAATCAGCGAAATTGGTCAGCGCTAACGTGGGGACGTGTTGTCGCTTGGCTTCTTCGAGAACAGCCAGAATGTCGGGCGATTCGCCGGATTGCGAGATGGCGATGACGAGCGAATTGACCAACCTTGGCGGGGATTGGTAGATGGAGTAAAGCGAAGGAGTCGCCAGCGCCACTGGCAACCCGTTGAACGACGCAAACACGTACTTGGCAAATGTCGCCGCGTTGTCGGAAGATCCGCGGGCAGCGATTGTGATGTAGGATGGTTTGTATCGATTGATCTCCGCGGCAATGCGCTCTACATTCGCGGATTCCGTGTTGAGGAATCGCGCGAGCGCGTCAGGTTGTTCGTTGATTTCCTGGAACAGCACGGATGGGTTCATGAGCTGACTATCCTCGCATCAATTCGATAGCCATCCGCACCGCGCCGGCGACCGGCTCAGGCACTCGCGTAATCGGTAAGAAATTCGTGCCGCGGCTTTTCAGTTCGGCGACGAGGCTCGTCCGCAGCAACTCGGTTTCAATGAGCAGTCCCCCGGTGAGCGCAAGCGGGATTTCTGATTCGCGGAACCGCAATTGCCGAGCCACCGCAACCACCGCGTCCGCCAGCGCGGCGGCGGAGCGATTGACCAACCGCTGCGCGACCGGATCGCCCTCTGCCGCGACGCGCACGACCAGCGGCGCAAGCTGCGCAATGTCGGCGGGTTTAAAGCCCGATCGATACACGCGTGGAATGAGTTCCATCGCCGCAGCCAGGTTCCATTCCTTCAGAATCGCGCCGAGCAGCCGGGTTGGCTCACCGCGTCCGTCTGCCGTCTGTGTCGCCGCGCGCAGCGCCTCGCGCGCCAGATCGAACCCGCTCCCTTCATCGCCGATCAAATAGCCCCAGCCGCCCGCACGGGCGATGCGCCCGTCGCGCGCCTTGCCCCACGCAATCGAGCCGGTGCCGGCGATGAGCGCGACGCCCCAGTTCTTCGGCGACCCCGCCGCGAGGACGATCTCGCCATCATTCACAACCTCGGCGCGGCGCGCGACCGCTTCACGCGCCCATACGGCAAAGTGGGCGCGCTCTTCCGCACGATCGACCCCGCCGATGCCTAGACAGACGGCGGCAACATTTTGCTTTTCGATCCGCGCTTCCTGAAACGCGCGATCCATCGCCGCGAGGATTTCTTTTTGCGCGGCGGCGAAGCCGTGCGCGTTTGGATTTGCCGTGCCGGCTTCACCAGTGCCGAGCGTCTCGCCGCGCGCGTTGGCGAGCCGCGCCCGCGTGCGCGTCCCACCACCGTCGATACCGATGACGAGAGCGCCGGTGGTTACGCGATTCGGTTTCACAAGATTATCCCGATTCATCCAAGACGCCAAAGCGTTCTTTGGCGATCAACACCCGGCGCACCGCTTCGTCCAGACGCGCCGCCGGAATCTCGCCGCGCAAAGCCGCGTCCACGATTGCTGCGTGCGCCTGGCGATTCATCGCGTGTCCACAATTGAACAATAGCAAGTCCGCCCCGGCTTGGAGCGCGGTGATCGCCGCCGCTGGCACCGGATAGCCGCTCGTTTGCAGCGCGCCCATCTCCAGCGAATCGGTCATGCGAATGCCGGCGAATTTCATCTGATCGCGCAACAAATCGGTCATCACTTTGCGTGACAGCGTGGCTGCGAGATTTGGCGTTGACTCAATTGCCGGGAACGCGATGTGCGCCGACATCATGCCGGCAACGCCCGTCCGAATCGCCGATTTGAAGGGGACGAACTCTACCGCATCCAGACGCGCACGGTAGTGCGGCACGATCGGCAGCGCGACGTGCGAATCGACACTCACGTCGCCGTGACCGGGAAAATGCTTGCCAACCGCCATGATCCCTTCGGCTTGCAGCGTTTCGATGAACGCGATGCCGCACGCGGCGACTAGCGCCGGGTCTGCACCGAATGAGCGGTCGTTGATGACCGGGTTGGCTGGATTATTGTTCACGTCGAGCACCGGCGCGAGATCCATATTGATGCCCGCCACTTTCATCTCCA
This sequence comes from Anaerolineae bacterium, assembly GCA_027457205.1. GTDB lineage: Bacteria > Chloroflexota > Anaerolineae > UBA4142 > UBA4142 > DAIDTM01. The sequence goes on from DAIDTM010000659.1 coordinate 2,280, forward strand.
CCGCCATCGCGCGCGCGATTTGCCGCGCCGTGCCGGTCGGATCGCTCGACGCGCCGATCGACTGCGCGCTGGGGAATTCGGCAAAGCCGTTTTCCTTGCGCAGCCGCGCGACGCGCCCGCCCTCTTGGTCGATACTGATGATTATACCGGGGTCGCCGTTGGCTTTGGCTATCCGCTGTAAATCTGTATTGAGTTGCGCGAGCTGCCGCGGCGATTCGACGTTGCGCGCGAAGCGCACCAGTCCGCCGGGATGCAGCTGCTCGACCATCGCGCGCAGTTCCGGTGTGAACGCGACGCCGTCGAAGCCGAACGCCATGACCTGCCCGGCTTTTTGTTCGAGCGTCATCCGCGCGACCAGACGATCAATCGTCATTTCAGTACGACCGGTTGTTTGGAGCGTAGCGATTCGATCACCGCCGCCTGCGTCTCGGCGACGATCAGCGTGCGCCGCGGCGACGTCATCGGCTCGCGCGAGTCTGCGATGCAGGAGATAAAGTGCCGCACCGATTCCGTGAACGCGCCGGTGATCTTGCCGTTCACTTCGTCCGCGGTGTGCGGTCCGGTGAATTCAACCTTTTGTCCGCCCTTGCCGTTGAACAATTCGACGGCGCGTGTGCGATTGTTGTACATCAACGCGCCCTCTGAGCCGATGATCTGCAAGTATCCATCCGACACGCGCGGGTAGGTGTTCGGATGAATCCACGACGAATGAAAATTCGTGCTGACGCCGCCTTCGAATTGGATCAACGCGTTCAATCCATCGTGCACGGCGATGCCTTGCGCGTCGAGCGTCCCGCGCGTTTCGTGCGCGAAGACCTCGCGCGGCAGCGTCCCCAGAAACCAGTATACCAGATCGAGATCGTGGCTCGACATGAAGTAGATGGGCGAGGTCTGCGCCGACCAGCCACGAATCATTGCCGTCGGCACGGAAATGGTATCGAATTTGACTGCGATGACCATTTGCGGCTTGCCGAGCAGCCCCGCATCAATCGCTTGTTTGATCCACACGTGATCGGCGACGAAGCGCTGACTGTAGTTCACCATCACGATGCGCTTCGACGCGGCGGCGGCAGCCGCGATTGCGCGCGCGTCGTCGCGCGTCGTCGCGAGCGGCTTTTCCATGAAGACGTGTTTGCCCGCTTGGAGCGCGGCGAGGACCGGCTCGCGATGAAGGTGGTCCGGCGTGGCAACGGCAACCGCGTCGACGGTCTCGTTCGCCAACATTGCCTCAATGCTCGGATAGAATTTTGCGCCGAAACGATCTGCAACTTGTTTGCGTTCTGGGTTGAGGTCAGCAACCGCGACCAATTCAGTCTCGGGCTGCTCGTGAAACACGCGCGCGTGACGTGAACCCAGAATGCCAGCGCCGACGACGGCGACTTGAAGTTTTGCCATGATGCTCTCCGAATTGAGTAATTAGAGGTTGGAGATTGGGGATAATGAGTTTCTCATCTCCAATCTCCAATCCTTATCCCTTGATCGCGCCCATGCGAACGCCTTCGAGGAAGTATTTCTGGAAGAGGAGGAAGAAGATGATCATCGGCAGCGCGGCGAGCGCCGCACCGGAGAAAATGATGCCCCAATCGGTCAGGAACTCACCCTGCATGTTCGCGACGCCGACGGTCAGCGTATAGTTCTGCGGATTGTTGAGCGCAATGACGGGCCACAGGAAATCGTTCCAACTGCGCACGAAGGTGAAGATCGCTAGCGCGGCAACGGCGGGAGCGGAAAGCGGCAGAATCACATTCCAAAATACTCTGAGCTCGCTGCAACCGTCGATGCGCGCGGCGTCTTCCAATTCCGCGGGCAGCGTTTGGATGTACTGGCGCATCAGGAAAATGCCAAAGGCGTTGGCTGTGCCGGGCAGGATGAGCGCCCACAGTGAATCCAGCAACCCGGCTTGCCGATTGATGAGGTAGAGCGGCATAAAGGTCACGTGGATCGGAATCATCAACGTGCTGAGGATGAGCCAAAAAAGGAGATTGCGGAACGGAAAATTTCTCTTGGCAAACGCATAGCCCGCCATCGTATCAAACAGAATGTGCCAGCCGGTGACGACCAAGCCGACGAATAGACTGTTGACCATCCAATTCAAGTAAAACTTGTTGTTGACCAGCAAGCGTTCAAAGTTGTCGAGTTTGAACGCGGGCACCAGGATCGGCGTCAGAGGCGGGACGGAAGTGATCGGCGTGAACGCGTTCGCGAACAGCCAATACATCGGAAAGAGCGCGATGATCGCGGTGAAAATCAGCGTGAACCAGACGAGCGCAGTGCCGGTATTGAATCGTTTGGTCATATCAATACTCCACGTCACTGCGCAAGAACCTGAATTGGAACACCGCAATACTCGCCACAATGACAAACAAGACGAACGCCTGCGCCGAGGCGACTCCAAAATTGAAATCCTTGAAACCGTTGTTGTAAATTTGCGTCACAATGGTTTGCGTGGAATTGCCTACGCCGCTGGGTACCATGATGTAGATACGTTCGAACACTTCGAAACTTGCGATCGTGTAGAGCACGACGAGATACAGCGTCGTAGACTGGATGAGCGGTACGGTGATGTGCCACCATTTGCGAAACCCGCTCGCGCCATCCAGTTCGGCGGCTTCGTAGAATTCGGCTGGGATGCTTCCCATCGCCGCGCTGTACAGGACGACGGCGGTCGCGGGAATGGTGAGCATGGCGGAAAGCGTCACGCTCCCCAGCGCAATGTCGGGATCGGACAGCCAGCGCATCGGTTCGAGTCCGACCAAGCGCAGCAGATAATTCGCAAAGCCCCATTGTCCATTGAAGATGTACGCCCACGTCATTCCGACGATGATCGCGCTGGTCACGGCGGGCAAATAGTACGCCGCGCGAAAGAAGGTGCGCAGACGATGACTGAGCGGTTGGATGAGACTGGCAAGGATTAGTCCGACAAAGATATTCGTCGTCACCGTAAAGACGGTGTACAGCAGGGTATTGCGGATCGCGGTGACGAAAATCCCGTCGAGATAAGTGAAGGCTTGGATGTAATTGGCGTAAATTGGATTCACCCAAGTGCCGCCGTGCGCGATACTGTACTTTTGAAACGAGATGACGAACGACCACACGACCGGGAAAAGGACGAATACCGTGAACGTGGTCATGCTCGGCAAGATGAACAGATAGCTCCAACCGTGCTTGCGGATGAACTGGCGAAGGTTGCTCATAGTTGCTCGCTTTTATCGCGCGGTGCGTGTCTCGTGTTGCGTGTTACGTTCCGGTCGATT
>DAIDTM010000660.1 GCA_027457205.1 Anaerolineae bacterium
GCGAGTTCGAGAACCTGCTGCAACTGAACGGCGGCGGACAGGAATTCGTCTTCTTTGGACTCATCCTCATCGTCATTATGATCTTCTTGCCGGAAGGATTGACGACCGGCTCGATTCAGGCGTATCGACGCTGGCGCGCGACGCGCGCGTTGAAAAAGGATGTCGAAGAATCGCTGGAAGTGATGGGCGCGGAATAAATCGATGGCTGGGACAACGACGACGATCCTCGAAGTGAATAAGCTGCGCAAGGAATTCGGCGGCGTGATCGCGGTGCACGACGTTTCGTTTAGCGTTGCGCGCGGCGAGGTGTTCGCCGTGATCGGTCCGAACGGCGCGGGCAAGACGACGTTGTTCAACCTGCTCGCCGGCGCGCTGCCGGCGACGCGCGGCGAGGCGCGGTTCAAGAATCAAATGATTACGGGATTGCGTCCGCATCAGATCGCCGCGCTCGGCTTGACGCGCACGTTTCAGAACGTACAGATTTTCGGCAACATGACCGTGCTGGAAAACGTGATGGTGGGGCGGCATACCAAGAGCCGCTATGGGTTTATCGACGCGGCGCTCCATCTGCCGCGCGCGAACGCGGCGGAACGCCAGACGCGCGACGATGCGATGCAGCGGCTCGAATGGGTGGGGCTTGCCGCGCGCGCCAGCGATAACGCCGGCGCGCTGCCGTTCGGTCAGCAGCGCGTGCTCGAAGTCGCGCGCGCGCTCGCGCTCGATCCGGAATTGATTCTGCTCGACGAGCCGGGCGCGGGACTGACGCGCAGCGAAGTCGAAGAACTCGACAAGCTCATCCAGCAGCTGCGCGGGAATGGCATCACGGTGATCCTGGTCGAGCACAATATGGAATTGGTCATGGGCATCGCTGACCGCGTGATGGTGCTGGATTACGGGCAGAAAATCGCGGAAGGCACGCCGCTGCAGGTACAGCAGGACGAGCGGGTGATCGCGGCGTACCTCGGCGTGGAAACTTTTACGGCGATACCGGCGGATGCGAACCATGCTGCGGCTCAGTGACATCAGCACGTACTACGGGCAGATTCGCGCGCTGGATTTGGTGAATCTCGTCGTCGAACCCGGCGAGATCGTCGCGATCATTGGCGCGAACGGCGCAGGCAAGACGACGCTGCTCAACACCGTGTGCGGCATCCTCAACGCGCGCCACGGCGAAGTGTACCTGGAAGGCAAGCCCATTTCGGACTTGAGCGCCGAGGCGATCGTGCGGCTGGGCGTCAGTCACGTGCCGGAGCGGCGGCAGGTTTTTTCGACGATGAGCGTGATCGATAATCTACTGCTCGGCGCGTACCATCGGCGCGATGGCGCGGTAAGGCAGGATGTCGAGCAGATGTTCGAGTTTTTCCCGATTCTGCAAAAGCGGCAGAAGCAAGCCGCCGGTACGCTCTCCGGCGGCGAGCAGCAAATGCTGGCGATTGCGCGGGGGATGATGAGTCGACCAAAACTCTTGATGCTCGACGAGCCATCGGTTGGACTCGCGCCGCTGATGGTACGCGAGATCATGCGCATCATCGCCGATTTGCGCGCGCGGGGCACGACGATTCTGTTGATCGAACAGAACGCCAAAGCCGCGCTGGGCGTCGCGGACCGCGGCTATGTACTGGAAACCGGGCGCATCGTGCTGGAAGGCACGGCGAAAGAATTGATGGCGGACGAAGGCGTACAGAAAGCGTACCTCGGCAAAGGCAACAAGGTGCAGCTCGCGCGGTGCCGCGCGGATACGGACACGTACGCGTGCATTGATGACGAATCGATCAAGTCGTGTGTGATGTGTCCGGCGCGGAATGGAAATGGCAGTGTGCTGACATCGGGTGGGGCGTTGGTGCTGTAGAAAGTAAACAAGGAAACAAGTGGACAGGTAGACAAGGAAAAAGCTGTTTACTGGTGTACTTATTTACCAGTGTACTTGATATGTGACAGGAGGTCACCGCATGAAAAAACTACTCTCCGGCAATGAAGCCATCGCGCTCGGCGCGAAGATTGCCGGCGTGAAATATGCGAGCGCGTACCCCGGCACGCCATCGACCGAGATCCTCGAAAATCTCGCGAAAATGGCGGGCGTGCGCGCGGACTGGGCGCCCAACGAAAAGGTCGCGCTCGATTCCGTCGCCGGGGCGTCTTACGCCGGCGCGCGCGCGCTCGCCACGATGAAGCACGTCGGCTTGAACGTCGCGAGCGAGACGCTCTTTTATCTCGCGTACACCGGCGTCAACGCGGGACTGGTGCTCATCAGCGCGGACGATCCCGGCGCGTGGAGTTCGCAGAACGAGCAGGACAATCGGCATTACGCGCGCTTCGCCAAAGTGCCGTGCTTGGAGCCGGCGGACTCGCAGGAGGCGATGGATTTCGTCGCGATTGCGTTCGATCTGAGCGAGCAGTTCGATACGCCGGTGATTCTACGGACGACGACGCGTATCTCGCACAGCAAGTCGGTCGTGAATGTGCCAGAGGATAACAGACACGCGCCGCGCGCGCTGAAAGAGTTTGTGCCGGATATGAGCAAGTACGCGATGATTCCGGCGAACGCGCGGCGGCGGCATCCGGTCGTCGAAGACCGCCTGAAGAAACTCGGCGAATGGGCAAACACCGCGCCGGTCAACCAGATCGAATGGGGCGACAAGTCGATGGGCATTGTCACGTCGAGCGTGGCATATCAATACGCCAGCGAGGTCTTTGTCGGCTATTCGTTCCTGAAACTTGGTATGAGTTATCCGCTGCCGGAGAAGTTGATTCGCGATTTCGCGTCGAAGGTCGAGCGGCTTGTCGTCGTCGAGGAACTCGATCCGTTCTTCGAACACGAGATTCGCGCGATGGGCATTCCGTGCGTCGGCAAGGAATATTTTCCGCTGACGAATGAATTCTCGCTGGCGGTGGTGCGCGAGGGCGCGCGCAAGCTCGGCGTGGCGCAGCCGGATTACGCCACCGCGTCCGTCGCGGCGCAAGTGCCGGCGCGTCCGCCGGCGTTGTGCCCCGGCTGCCCGCATCGTTCCACGTTCTACACGCTGCGGAAACTCAAACTGCGCGTTGCCGGCGACATCGGCTGCTATTCCATCGGTGTGCTGCCGCCGTTCAACGCGATCGACACGCTGGGCTGTATGGGCGCGTCGCTCGGCGTGGCGCAGGGCGTCGACGCGGTCGGCGAGAACAACGCCAAGCATCCCTGGGTCGCGGTGATCGGCGACTCGCCCTTCTTCCACGCCGGGATGCCGGCGCTCGCGAACATCGTCTACAATCGCGGCGCGAGCACCGTGCTGATTCTCGACAACGATACGACCGCGATGACCGGGCAGCAGGAAAATCCCGGCACCGGCAAAACACTGCAAGGCGCGTCGGTGCAAAAGATCGACATCGAGCAGGTCGTGCGCGGGATGGGCATCAAGGATGTATTCGTCGTCGACGCGTTCGACGAGCCCGCGGTTGAGCAGACGATCAAAGCCGCGGTCGCGATCAAGGACCGTCCATCGGTCGTCATCTCGCGCGGTCCGTGCGTGTTTCTCGATACGTACGCCGACAAATACATCGACGATGTAGACCTGGTCAAATGCAACGGCTGCTCGCTCTGTTTCCGCGTCGGCTGCCCGGCGATTTACAAAGGCGAACTCGACGCGACGACGCACAAGCCGAAAGCATTGATCGATCCACTGCTGTGCATCGGCTGCGACGTGTGCCTGCAAGTGTGTCCGCGCGACGCGATATTTAGAGTTGGAAATTAGATGTTGGAAATTGGAAGTTGGACATTGGACGTTCTAACATCCAACTTCTAACATCCAATCTCCATCTTCCAATAGCGGAGGTTACCGTGGCAAATAAGACAGACTTTCTTCTCGCCGGCGTGGGCGGATAGGGCGTGCTGACCGCGAGCGATATTGTGGCGGAAGTCGGGATGGCGCTGGGACTCGACGCGAAGAAGAGCGAGGTGCACGGCTTTTCGCAGCGCGGCGGCGTCGTCGAATCACACGTGCGGTGGGGCAAGCGCGTCGGCGCGCCGCTGGGCGAGAAAGGCAACATCGATTACCTGCTGGCGTTCGAATTGATGGAGAGCGCGCGCTGGATCGAGTTTCTGAAACCGGGCGGTACGGTCATCGTCAATCGGCAGCGCATCCTGCCGATGTCAGCGACCGTCGGCGACGCGCTATACCCCAGCGACGAAGCTATCGATCAAGCATTGCGTGTGGTGACAACCAAGATTGTCTACGTCGATGGCTTGGAAGTCGCAACCGATCTTGGCAACAAGAATCTGGCGAACACCGTGCTGCTCGGCGCGCTCGCACGCGTGATGGAGGTCGATCCGGAAGTGTGGCTTGACGTGATCGTCAAACGCGTGCCGCACAAGTACATCGAGCAAAACAAGCAGGCGTTTTGGGCTGGCAGAATGGGAGAGAAAGTACCAAGTTAAAAGTAAAAAGACAAAAGGAAAGCAGAAAGCAGAGATCGTGATGGGCTTACCAATCTAAAATCATAAATCTGCGTTCTGAAATCCACAGAGGGAGGACACCATGGCAAAAGTGAAACAGACCCCATTGATCTGGAACAAGGAAGCGGAGACGATGCCGCGCGGCGAGTTGCAGAAATTGCAATTGCAACGACTGCAACAGACGGTCGACCTAGTCTACAACAAGGTGCCGTTCTACAAAAAAACGATGGACGAGCGCGGCGTGAAACCGGCGGACATCAAGTCGCTGGAAGATTTGTCAAAATTGCCGTTCACCAGCAAGCAAGACCTGCGCGACAATTATCCGTTTGGCTTGCTGACGGTGCCGCTGGAAAAGATCATCCGCCTGCACGCGTCGAGCGGCACGACCGGCAAGCCGACCGTGGGACCGTACACCGCGAAAGACCTCGACACGTGGGCGGAGACAATGGCGCGCGTCTACACCGCTGCCGGCGCGACGGCGAAAGACGTGGTGCACAACGGTTACGGCTACGGCTTGTTCACCGGCGGTTTGGGCTTTCACCTCGGCGCGGAACGCATCGGCGCGACGATCGTGCCGGTGTCCGGCGGTTTGTCGAAACGGCAGATCATGTTGATGGAAGATTTCGGCGCGACCGTGCTGACCTGCACGCCGTCGTACGCGCTGGTGCTGGCGGAGACCGCCGCGGAGATGGGCGTCGACATTCAGCAGCGGATGCGCGTGCGCGTCGGCATTTTCGGCGCGGAGCCGTGGACGGACGAGATGCGCGAGGAGATCGAAGCGAAATTGAACGTCGAAGCGTTCGATATTTACGGCTTGACCGAGATGGTGGGTCCTGGCGTCGCGGTCGAGTGCCCATACCACGACGGCTTGCACATCGCCGAAGACCATTTCTTGCCGGAGATCGTCGATCCGGAAACCGGCGAGCTGGTCGCGGAAGGCAAAGTCGGCGAGCTCGTGTTCACGTCGATCACGAAGGAAGGCATGCCGCTCTTGCGCTATCGCACGCGCGACCGCGTGACGCTCAACCGCGAAAAATGCGCGTGCGGTCGTACGAGCGCGCGGATGAGCAAGGTCAAAGGTCGCACCGACGATATGCTCATCATTCGCGGCGTCAACGTCTTCCAATCGAGCATCGAAAGCGTGTTGCTGACAGTGGATGGTATCGAGCCGCATTACCTCATCATCATTGACCGACCGAAAGACCGGCTGGACGAACTCGAAGTCTGGATCGAAGCGTCGCCCGATTTGTGGAAGCGCGGCGAATACTGGGTCAAGCAGACCGAGCAGCGCATCTACCACGACCTGAACGAAACGCTGGGCATCACGTCCAAAGTCAAAGTGACCGAGCCGCACAGTATCCAGCGCAGCGAAGGCAAGGCGAAAAGAATTATTGATCGACGCGAGTTGACGGCGTAGGTGGTTAGGGCGTTAGGTGGTTTGGGCGTTGGGTAGTTGGGTGGTTCGATAGTTCGGAGTTGGAAATACTGAAATGTCAACGGAGACATCGATGTACCAGCGACTGGAAGACACCCGTGTGTACGTTGAAGCGCTCGCCATTTCTGATGAAATTTGGGATGAAGTTGCGGCGTGGAGATGGTTCGAGCGCGATACGCTCGGGAAACAGTTGGTGCGCGCCGCGGATTCCGTGAGCGCGAACATCGCCGAGTCATACGGACGGCACAACACAGGCGACGTTGTCTTGTTTCTGTATTACGCGCGCGGCTCGCTTTATGAGATAAAGGATTGGTTACAGAAGGCAATCCGCCGCCATATCGGACGCACGGACTGTCTTAACCAAACTCTTAACCGCGTGGAAACGCTCGCGCCGCAACTGAACGCGTACATTACAACAAAGAAGAAAACGTTGCGCGCAAGAACCACCTAACCACCCAACAACCCAACCACCTCGAAATGGAGGACGCTATGGATTTGGAATCTCATCTAACTTCGCTGGAGCGCGAACTGCTGCCCCACGAATTGATATACGATTGGAATGTGATGGGCGAGACGCTGCCGCCGCCGGCGACGCGCGTGATGTTTGACGACGAAACGCTGCGCGATGGCTTGCAGTCGCCGTCGGTGCGCACGCCGACGATCGAAGAGAAACTGCGGCTGCTCTACCTGATGGACGAACTCGGCGTCGATACAGCGAACATCGGCTTGCCAGGCGCGGGACCGGTTCACGTCGAGCACATGACCGCGCTCGCGCGCGAAATCCGCAATCGCCGGTTGAACATCGCGGCGAACGCCGCGTGTCGCACTGTCCTTGCGGATGTCGAGCCGCTGGTCAAAATCTGCGATTCGCTCGGAATGCCGATTGACGCGTGCACGTTCATCGGCTCCAGCCCGATCCGCCGCTACGTGGAAGAGTGGTCGCTCGACACGATGCTCAAGAACATCGAAGCGTCGATCACGTTCGCGGTCAAGCACGGATTGCCGGTGATGTTCGTCACCGAAGACACGACGCGCGCCGACCCGGAAACGCTGCGCCGCTTGTACACCACCGCGATCGAATGTGGCGCCAAGCGCATTTGCTTTTCCGATACGGTGGGGCACGTGACGCCGACGGGCGTGAAAAATCTCATCACGTGGGCGAAGCAGTTGGTCGAATCGACCGGCGAAGATGTGGGCATCGATTTCCATGGGCACAACGACCGCGGCTTGGGCGTGATTAACGGACTCGCCGCGGCGAGCGCGGGCGCGACGCGCGTGCACGGCACCGCGCTCGGCATCGGCGAGCGCTGCGGCAACTGCTCGATGGACCAGTTGCTCGTGAATATGAAACTGCTTGGCTGGATCGACAACAATCTCGCCAAGCTCAAAACGTACACCGCGCTTGCATCCAACGTGTGCGACGTGGCGGTGCCGGTGAATTATCCGGTCTTTGGCGCGGACGCGTTCCGCACGCAAGCCGGCGTGCACGCCGCAGCAGTCATCAAGGCATTCAAGCGCGGCGAGGACTGGCTTGCGAATCGCGTCTACTCCGGCGTGCCAGCGGACGAGTTCGGCTTGAAGCAGGGCATCGAGATCGGTCCAATGAGCGGCGAACACAACGTCCGCTTCTGGCTCGAACAGCGGCGCATCAAGCCGACCGACGAAACCGTCAAGGCGATCATGAGCGCGGCGAAAGAATCGCGCCGCGTGCTGAGCGAATCGGAAGTGAAAGAAGTGATTCAGACGACGAGCGCGCCGGGCATTCTGACGCACA
>DAIDTM010000661.1 GCA_027457205.1 Anaerolineae bacterium
CTCCAATATATCCCAAAAGCGCGAATAATTCAAAACTGCGCGCGGCTTGACACGGCGCGGGCGAAATGGTATCCTCTGCGCAGGATGACGACACGATAATGCGCCAGCCCTCATCGCGTGGATACCTCTTTGTGACCGCCGCCGCCATTTTGTGGGGTACACTCGGTTTGCTTTTCACTGCCCTGCACGATGAGGGTCTCTCCGCGCTGACGATCGCGTTTCTGCGCGCTGGCATCGCGTTCACGATTCTGTTCGCCATTCTGGCGATCAACCGTCCGCAGTTGCTCAGAGTGCCGCCGCGCGCGCTGCCTTTCTTTGCGCTCTATGGCTTTTGCGGCGTTGCCGTGTTTTACGTTTCGTACACGCAAGCTGTCATCCTGACGACGGTTACCACCGCCGTCGTATTGCTCTATACCGCGCCGGCGTTCGTCACGCTGATCGCGTGGCGCGTGTGGGGTGAGCCGCTGGGCACGCGCAAGGTCATCGCACTGACGCTCGCCTTCGTCGGTTGCGCGCTGGTCGCACGCGCGTACGATCCCGCGCAGCTCAGTCTGAACTTGATCGGTCTCGCATTTGGCTTGACGGCAGGGTTGACGTACGCGCTGTACACCGTGTTCAGCAAATCGGCGTTGGAACGATTTTCGCCGTGGACGGCGCTGACGTACGCTCTTTTCTTTGGCGCGCTCTTTCTCATTCCACTGCAAACGCCTGGTGGATTTGCGCCGCTCGCGCGGCAACCGGGCGCGTGGATTTTTCTGCTTGCGCTTGCGCTGGGTCCCACGCTGGGATCGCTGGCGTTGTACAACGCGGGCTTGCTCCGCGTGCCGGCGAGCAACGCCAGCGTCATTGCGACCATCGAGCCGGTCGTCGCGAGCGCGCTTGCGTTCTTGTTTCTAGGTGAACGGTTGGAGTTACTTCAAATGGTGGGGGGAGCGATGGTGATTGCAGGCGCGGTGTGGTTGAGTCTGGTCAAATAGTCTTGGTGGTCGAATGGTCACGTAGTCAGACCAAATGACTACACGACTAATTGACTATCGGACTAATGAGGTCGCAACCAGAACAGCAACGCCACCGCGCCGAAGAAGATCATCGCGAATTCGGCAAACACGATTTTATTGAGGCGATTCCAGAGGTATTGTTGCGTGATGCCGGTGAGCGCGTAAAAGAAAATCAAAAGAAATGCGCCGCCGATAAAACTGCTCAGATTCCAATAGTTCAGCGCCCAAACAATTTCGCCCATCGACAAGCCGACGGCTGCCGCGTACAGCCAGGTGCGCCCAAAATCCGATTCGCTGCCGCGGAAGAGTTCGAGCGCGAGCAACCCGGCTGCCAGTCCGATCGCCGGCGACGAATACAGACTACGAATCTTCCAGCTGTAAATCGTCGCGAACAAGACCAGCGCGACGAGATACACGGCGATGTTCACGCCCAGCCGCGCGGCGCTGTACCAGCGATCGTTCAGATCGATCGTGATGTATTCGCCGACGATGACGGCGACCATAAATGCGCCGGCGAGCACAACGCCGACCAATTCGTACACCCCAAACACGTGTACATCGGCAAGCGAAAAGATCATCGTCGCGGTGATGACGGTGACGGCAGGCAGAATCCACAGGATGAAAATATAGCGCGCCTCGCCGAGGTGCACGCGCGGGTGCGTGCGCGCAATCGAGTTGACGCCGGCGGCGGTCAGCGCGGCAAGCAGGAACGCGATCGCCCAGCTGCCAGAGACGGTGAAGCTCGCTTCCGAGCCGAGGAACGAAAAGTCGATGCGCTGCGACGGTAGGTTGAGGATGAGCGAAAGCGTCAACCCAACGAGCACGAGACTCGTCAGCAGACTGAGCCGGTCGAGCGGCGCGATAGCGGTGGGCGCGCGCGACGACGATTGATTCAGCATATTTGCATCATAATCTCCGCGAGGTTTTTTGTCAAACAATGGAACTTGGACTCGCCTTCCTCATTGGTGGGATCGTTGGAATCGTGATTGACCGCGCGGCGGATCGCTTGCCGGCGGCGTATCACGTCTACAACGCGCCGCTGCCGTATCGCCGGTGGCTGATCGCGCTGACGAGTGCGGTCGCCTTTGCGTTCCTTGGGACGCGCTTTGGCGCGAGCATTCAACTCCTTCTCGCCGCGATTTACACCGCGGTCTTTTTGCTCGTTCTGGTGATCGACTATGAACGCCGCGTCATTCTCAACGTCGTCATTCTGCCGGCGATCATTTTCGCCGCGCTTGTCAGCCCACTCGCGCAGATCGGGTGGCGGCGCTCGCTGCTCGGCGGCGCGGTCGCGTTCGTCGTCGTGTTCGGCATTTACATTTTTGCAGAAATCTTTTCGCGTTGGCGCGGGTTGAAGATCCAGGGCGGCGCGTTTGGGCAGGGCGATGTGAAATTGGCGACGTTCATGGGCATCGTCACCGGTTTCCCCGCCGTCTTTCCCGCGATTTTGTACACGATTCTCCTCGGCGGCGTCGCCGCGATCTTATTTCTTGCGTACCAACTCGTCGCGCACCGCCGCCTCGCGCTCACCGCGGCGATTCCGTACGGACCCTTCTTTTGCATCGCCGGGTGGGCGCTGATGGTATTTGGAATGTAGGGCAAGTTGGCAACTTGCCCCACTGCGTGGTAAAATACCATCCGAAAATTTGTTCGCAGAGAAGCTTTATGGCAGAGACACCTCTTTATTGTACGAACCATCCGCAGACGGAAACTCTGCTGCGCTGCAACAAGTGCGGCAGACCTTTTTGCATCAAGTGCCTTGAGCGCACGCCGGTCGGTTATCGCTGCAAAGAATGTTTGAGCATCCAGCGCGCCGGTTATTATACGGCGACGCCGGTGGATTACGTCATCGTCGCGCTGGTGGGCGTCGTCGCGTCGGTGATTGGCGGCGCGATCGCGGCGTTGCTCGGCGGCATCTTTCTGCTCCTTTCGATTTTCTACGCGCCGTTCGCTGGCGGCATCATTTCCGAAGCTGTCCACTGGTCGATTCAACGGCGGCGCGGGCGCTACGTCTGGCTCGTCGCGTGCGCCAGCGTCGTCGTCGGCGGATTGATCGGCGCGGGATTCTTCCCGTTGGTCGCGTTGCTGGGACGCGGGCTGGGCTTGCTCGGCGTGCTGCTATCGCTGCCTGTCGTCGCGGTGGCTGCCGTTTTTAATCTCGGTTTCTTGATTTACATCGTGCTGGCGGTGGGTACGGTCTACGCGCGATTGAGGAATTGAACCAAGACCTCTCAGGTTTTGTGAGGGAACTATGCTTGCCGAAATCGACATCACGAATTTCGCGATCATCGATCATCTGCATCTGCAATTCCATCGCGGCTTTAACGTGCTGACCGGTGAGACCGGCGCGGGCAAGTCGATCATTATCGACGCGGTGGGCACGCTGCTGGGTGGGCGCGCGCAGAGTGAATTCCTGCGCGCCGGCGCGGACAAGACGCGCGTCGAAGGCGCGTTCACACTGGACGCAGCAGCGCGCGAAAATATCTTTCCGATTCTCGACGAGATCGGTATTGAGCATGAAGATGAGTCGCTGATCATCGCGCGCGAGATCAACCGCGAAGGGCGCAACCTCTGCCGCGTCAACGGACACGCGGTCACGCTGCACGTCTTGCAGCGCATCGGCGAGAATCTGATCGACATTCACGGGCAGAGCGAGCATATCTCGCTGCTCCGCGTCCGCACCCACGTCGATTTTCTGGATCGTTTTGGCAATTTGTGGGAGCAGCGTGCCGCGGTCGCGGAAAGGGTCAAGCAACTCCGCGCGGTGCGCAGCGAGCTGAAGAGTTTGCAGACCGACGAGCGCGAGATTGCGCGGCGCGTGGATCGGCTGACCTACGTGGTCGACGAGATCATGACGGCGAATCTGCAATTGGGCGAGGAAGATGCGCTCAAGCAGGAACGCGAGCTGCTCGGCAACGCGGAGGTGCGCGCCAACCTTGCCGATCACGCGTATCGTTCGCTCTACGGCGCGGGCGAAGACGAAAAGGGCGCGATCGATCTGCTGAGCGATGCGCTGCAAGCGGTCGCCGGGCTGGAAAAGCTCGATCCGTCGGTCAAGGCGCTGCGGGAGGAAGCCGAAGGCGCGGCAGCGCAAGCGGACGATTTGGCGCGCGCGCTGCGGAATTATCGCGACGGCGTCGATCACGACCCGGCGCGGCTGCAACAGATCGATGAACGGCTCGATCTGATCTATCGGCTCAAGCGCAAGTACGGCGACACCATCGAGGAGATTCTCAAGTACGGCGAAAACGCCGCGACGGAACTCGCCGGTATCTCGCACAGCGAAGAGCGTATCAAAGAGTTGACCGTGCGGCAGGCGCAGCTGCTCAAGGAAATTTCTGCGCTCGCCATCGACTTGTCGCGCGCACGGCGCGCTGCGGGCGAGCAGTTGGCGCAAGGGATCGAGACGCAGTTGCAAGACCTCGGCATGGCGAAAGCCAAGTTCGGCGTCGCGCTCGACCGCGCAGACGATGCTACCGGCGTCGAGGACGCGGAGGGGGGTCGCCGCGTCGCGTTCGATACGACCGGCATCGACCGTGTCGAGTTTATGGTCTCGCCGAATCCGGGCGAACCGCTCAAGCCGCTTGCCAAGATCGCGTCCGGCGGCGAAACGTCGCGGTTGATGCTCGCGATGAAATCGGTGTTGGCGGTTGCGGATAACACGCCGACGCTCATCTTCGACGAAATCGATCAAGGCATCGGCGGGCGTACCGGCGGCATCGTCGGTAATAAATTATGGGCATTGACGCCGACGGCGTTGCAGCGCGATGGCTATGCCGCATCATCACGGAGCAAAGATGAAAAAAAATCCGGCGAGTCTTTCCTCCGTGATGCTGCGTCACCTCAGCATCAGGTCATTTGCATCACGCACTTGCCGCAGATCGCCGCGTACGGCGACGCGCATTTCAATATCCGCAAAGCGGTCGTGGAGGAACGCACCGTAACCCAGGTCCGCGAACTGAAAGAGAAAGAGCGCGTGGATGAACTCGCGCAGATGCTCGGTACCGAGACCGCGACGACGCGGCAGAACGCGGAAGAGTTGCTGAAGGAAACGCAGAGCGTCAAGACAAAAGGCAAAAGGCAAAAATGAGATTGAAGTAGATCATCACATATTTTGCCCTTCTTCGTTGTACAAGATGACTAGACTCATCTTGAGCGAAAGGAGAGGCAATGGGCAAAAACCTGATTGGCGAATACTTGATCGATGACGATCTTATTACGCGAGAGCAGCTCAAGCAGGCGCTAGAACTTCAAGCCGCCCGGATCGAACGGGGAAAGATGCCACTGGTCGGTACGATCCTGGTCGAGATGGGCGCGGTCAACGCGCAGGACTTGGCTTTTGCACTGGCAGAGCAGGAGAGTGATCGGATGCGAATCACCGCGTGACCGTATGTTCGCGGATGACACCAGGAGTAAGCGGAAATATGCGACAGGAATGGGCGTGAGCGCTCACGTCCATTCTTTCTTTGTGCGGGCAGCGAGGTTCGCAAAAATCCACTTTCAGTTTGCCATTCGGCGCACTTGATGATAAAATGCGCTGCGTTGCTACGTCGAGTCTGCCAAGGATGAAATGCTGAAATCGGTGCGCTTTTGGATCGGGATGCTCATCAGCATCGCTTGTCTCTATTTTGCCTTCCAGGGAATCCAATTCGATAAACTCTTCGACGCGCTGACGAGAATGAACTATGGCTGGCTGCTCTTCGCCGTCGCCCTGTGGTGCGTGAGTTACGCGGGGCGTGTGATGCGCTGGCAGCTGCTCTTTGCGCCGCAAAAGATGCGGCTCGGTAAGATATTCAGCGCGCTCAACATCGGTTATTTCCTCAGCAACATTTTGCCAGCGCGGCTCGGCGATTTCATCCGCGCGTACCTCATCGGCGATATGGAAAACGTGAGTAAGGCGCGCGCGCTGTCCACTGTCGTCGTCGAACGAATGTCGGATGGACTGACGGTCGTCCTGCTGCTGGCGTTGACCGCGTTGTTCGTTCCGAACATTCCGATTGAGGCGCGGCAAGGTGCGATCGGCGTCGCGGCGACCGGCGTGGTCGGCATTCTGTTCCTGCTTCTTCTCTCCTTTCAAAAGGAACGCGGACTGGCGTTGTTGCATCGGCTCGCGTCGCCGTTTCCATTTTTGCAACGCCCCGGCTGGTGGAACGCGCTCGAATCGCTGATCGACGGCTTTGCGGTGCTGCGCTCACCGCGCCCGATTGTCGGCGTCGCGCTGTGGGCGGTCTACGCGTGGGTGATGGGCGGCATCGTGTTCTGGGTCGTGATGTTCGCGACCGGTCTGCGCGATGGCGCGGGCACGCCGCTGCCGGCGGCTGCCGCGTTCCTCGTAATGACGGTGACGTCGCTCGTTGTCGTCATTCCATCGTCGCCGGGTTACATCGGCGTATTTCATTACGTCGCGGTGCTGACGCTGACGAGCATTTACGGCGTCGATAAATCGGCGGCGCTGAGTTACGCCGTGGTGATCCACGCGGTCAGCTATCTGTGGCTGACCGCGCTCGGCATTTTTTCGATCTGGAAAGAAGGGCTGACGTATGAACGCTTGCAGGCGATCGGCGGACAGGCAAAGACCGATCAGCCAGCGGTGTGAATCCAAGGCGAAGGGAATTTGATGAGTAAGGTACTCGTCACGGGCGGTTGTGGTTTCATCGGCGCGAACTGGGTGGACCGTTTGTTGTCGCGCGGCGAGCGCGTGGTGGCGTACGACAATCTGTCACGCCGCGGCGCGGTTAAGAATGCCGAGTGGTTGCGCGCTAAACACGGCAGCCAATTCGAATTGATCCGCGCGGACGTGCGCGACGCGCCCGCGCTGGCGCAAGCCGCGCAAAGCGCGGACACGATTTATCACCTTGCCGCGCAGGTCGCGGTCACGACTTCGCTCGTTGATCCGCGCAGCGATTTTGAGGTCAACGCGCTGGGCACGTTCAACGCGCTCGAAGCCGCGCGCGCGTCCGGTCGGAATCCGATTTTCGTTTTTGCGTCGACAAACAAGGTTTACGGCGGAATGGACGATGTGCCGGTGGTCGAGCGCGCGACGCGGTACGAGTACGGCGATCTGCCGGGCGGCGTCTCCGAAATTCAGCCGCTCGATTTTCATTCGCCCTATGGCTGCAGCAAAGGCGCGGCGGACCAGTACGTGCGCGATTATCATCGCATCTATGGCTTGCGTACCGTCGTTTTCCGTCAGTCGGCGATCTACGGCTATCGCCAGTTCGGCGAGGAAGACCAGGGTTGGCTCGCGTGGTTCATCATCGCGGCGGTGCTGGGGCGACCGATCACCATCTACGGCGACGGCAAGCAGGTGCGCGACATGCTTTTCATCGACGATTTGCTGGACGCCTACGACGCGGCGCGGTCGCGCATCGATCAAGTCGCGGGGCAGGTGTACAACATCGGCGGTGGTCCGCGCAACACGATTTCGGTTTGGACGGAGTTTGGTCCGATGCTGGAGAAGCTGCACGGGCAGAAGATCCCAACGGCGCGCGGCGACTGGCGACCCGGCGACCAAAAAGTCTGTGTGTATGATATTTCAAAAGCCAAACGCGAATTAGATTGGGAACCCAAGATAAACGTCCAGTCCGGCGTGGAAAAATTGTATCGATGGGTAAAAGGGAATAAAGAACTGTTCGGGTGATTGGATGGTTCGGTAGTTTGGTGATTGGGCGATTAGGTGATTGGTCTTCGCCCCTCGCAATTCTAAATTCGTAAATGAAGATTCTGATTGTTCTGACTTATTATCGCCCCCACATCAGCGGTCTGACGATTTACGTCGAACGACTGGCGCGCGCGCTCGTGCAGCGTGGTCATCGCGTCACGGTGTTCACGTCGCACTATGACCGGAATCTGCCAGCGCACGAAATCATCGATGGCGTGACGGTCATTCGGCACCCCGTGCTCTTTCGTCTGAGCAAGGGCAGCATCATGCCGGGCTTTTTGTCGCGCGCGTGGATGCTGATGCGGCAGAACGACATCGTGAGCGCGCACCTGCCGCAGGCGGAAGGCGGCGCGCTCGCGTTCATCAGCCGCGTGCTGGCGCGCAAGCCGGTGGTCGTGACGTATCATTCCGACTTGCAGCTGCCGCCCGGCTGGTTCAATCGCGTGATCGACCGGCTGGTATTTGCGTCGAATATGACGGCGGGAATTTTTGCCGACCGCATCTCGGCGTATACGGAAGATTTCGCGCGCCATTCGCCATTCCTTTCCAAGTTCAAGCGCAAGATTGTCGTCATCCCTCCGCCGATTCAGATTCCTGCGCCCGACACGAACGCGGTCGCCGCGCTCAAGCAAAAGTACCACACGAACGGTCACGCGGTCGTCGGTTTTGCGGCGCGCTTTGCCGAGGAAAAGGGCATCAACTATTTGCTCGGCTCGATTCCGCTCGTCCGCGAGAGAATTCCGGCGGTCAAGTATCTGCTCGCCGGTCAATACCAGAACGTCGTCGGCGAGAACGTGTGGGAACGCTTGCAGCCGCAAATTCACCAGTACCGCGAGGATCTGGAATTCCTCGGTCAGGTGCCGGTCGAAGAGATGGGCAATTTTTTCGGCGCGTGCGATGTGCTGACCGTGCCGAGCATTAACTCGACCGAGACGTTCGGGCTAGTGCAGGTGGAGGCGATGTTGAGCGGCTGCCCGGTCGTCGCGACGAACTTGCCCGGCGTGCGTGAACCAATCCGCATGACCGGCATGGGCGAGCTAGTGCCGATCAAAGACGCGCGCGCGCTCGCGGACGCGATCGTGCGTGTGCTGCAAAACCGCGACCAGTACGTGCGCCCGCTGCAAGAGATCGCCGAGATGTTCGCCATCGAGAATACGGTCGCGGCGTACGAGCGGTTGTTCGAAGAGTTGAAAGGATAGATGACCGAGACGTTGACCACTCCGCGCGATTATCTGTTAGAACACCTCGTCGCGGTGCCAGCGTTCCGCGCGCTCTTGCGCAGCATCGAAGCGCGCATGATCGGCGAACGCGAATGGCAGCGCCCGATTCTCGATCTCGGCTGCGGCGATGGGCATTTCGCGCAAGCCGCGTTCACTCAGCCGCTCGACGCGGGCATCGACCCGTCCGCGCCGGCGCTCGCCGAAGCGAGCCGGCGCGGCATGCACCGCGACCTGCGGCTGGGCGATAGCGCGGCGATGCCGTTCCCCGATGGCGCGTTCGCGACGGTGTTGAGCAATTCGGTGCTCGAACACATTCCCGACATTGACGCGACGCTGCGCGAGACGCATCGCGTACTGAAACCCGGCGGCGTGTTCGTTTTCACGACGCCGAACCAGCATTACGCCGAGTACATGTTCTTCGCCGATCTGTTCAATCGTCTGGGCTGGCGCGGGCTTGCCGCGCGGTACGGCGCGTTCTTCAATCGCATCGCGCATCATTATCGCACCGATTCCAAAGAGGTGTGGAGCGCGCGGCTGGAGCGTTTTGGTTTTCGCGTGCGCGAATGTCAGACGTACTTTTCGCGCGACGCGTCGCACACCTTTGACCTCGCGCATTACTATTCCGCGCCGACGATTTTGTTCAAGTTTTTGTTCGGTCGTTGGATCATCGCGCCCTGGCGCGCCAATTTCATTTTGATCGAGCCGCGGCTGCGTCATTACTACAACGAACCGCCCGCGGACGACGGCGCATCGCTCTTCTTCGTGTGTGAACGCAAGTGAAGTTACTGCGGATTCCGCTTCAACCTTTGCTGGCGCTTGCCGCCGTTCTGGCGGCAGTCATCGCACAATACCTGCGCATCGCTCGAGGATCGGTCGGATCGGCGATGATTTTCTTCGCCGCCGCGATCGGTTTCTGGATGGTTGCGCTCCTCACCAGCCGCGTCGCGATTCCGCCGCGCGTCGGCGCCGCCGCGCCGCCGGCGACGCACACCCGGCAAACGTCCACCGCGCTCATCGTCAGCGCGGTAGGGCTGGCGCTCCTCACGTTTCTCTTCATCAGCGGCAATGAATTCAACTCAGACAACGCGCTAGCATGGCTTGGCAGCATCGGCGTTTTCCTGTACGCGTTTTGGATTCCTGAGAAAAATCTGGTAGAATGGCGCGCGTGGTTGACGGAACGCTTCGCGCGGCGCGATCCCTTCTCGTCCGGCGTGCGCCTTTCAACGCGCGGCTTGCTTCTGACGGCGGTCCTCCTGCTCGCCTTCTTCTTCAACTTCCACGACCTCGCCCGCGTACCCGCAGAGATGACCAGCGAGCACGCCGAGAATATTCTGGAC
>DAIDTM010000662.1 GCA_027457205.1 Anaerolineae bacterium
GACGTTGCGCGCAACGTCTGCTGCGCACGCGTATTTCTACAATCCGTAAATCTCCCCGAACTTGCGCTTCAGATACCGCATGTAGGATTTTGTTTGCAATGGCTCGCCGGTTATGCGCTTGGCTAGTTCATCCAGTGTGAACTTGCGCCCGTGCTGGTGCAGGTTCGTCCGCAGCCATGCCAACAATCCTCCAAATTCTCCTTGCTCGATCTGCGCTGGCAGCGACGGAATGTCGCGCACCGCTTGATCGAACAACTGCACCGAAAAGATCGAGCCGAGCGAGTAGGTCGCGAAATAGCCGATGCTGCCAATCGACCAGTGGATATCCTGCAAGCAGCCCTGTGCGTCGTCTGGCGGCGTGATGCCGAGGTACTCGCGCATCTTGGCGTTCCACGCCTCCGGTAAATCGGCAACCTTCAACTTGCGTTCGACCAGATCGTTCTCCAACTCAAACCGCAGCAGGATGTGCAGACTGTACGTCACCTCGTCTGCCTCCACGCGGATGAACGACGGCTGCACTTTGTTGATCGCGCGATAGAACGATTCGACATCCTGGTCGTGCAGTGCCTGCGGAAATTCGGCGCGCAGGCGCGGAAAGTAGAATTTCCAAAAACCGCGGCTGCGTCCGACGACATTTTCCCACAACCGCGATTGCGATTCGTGCACGCCAAGCGACGCGCCGCCTTCAAGCGGCGTGCGGTCTAGTTCGACGCGGTAGCCCATGTCGTACAGCGCGTGCCCCGTCTCGTGAATGGTGCCGAAGAGCGCCATCGGCAAAAACTGCTTGTCGACGCGGGTCGTGATGCGCGTGTCGCCCAACCCAAAGTGGGTCGTGAATGGATGGACTGACTTGTCTTGCCGCCCGTGTTCGAAATCGAATCCCATCCGCTTGATCACGTCGATGCCAAAATTCCACTGCTTCTGTTCGTCGTATTCGCGGTGCAGACACGCGTCGTCTACCGCGTCCGCTTTCTGCGCGATCGCGCGGACGAACGGAAGTAGTTCGGCTTTCAGCCCATCGAAGATCGCAGCGACCTGGGCGGTCGTCATCGCTGGCTCGTACTCGTCGAGCAGCGCGTCGTAAATGCGCTCCGCGTAGCCCATATAGTTCGCCAGTTGAATCTCCAATTCGACAATCTTTTCCAAGTCGGGCTGGAACAATTTGAAATTCGATTCTGCGCGCGCTTGGGTCCACGACTCGAGCGCGAGCGCGGTGGTGCGCGAGATTTCTTCGATCAGCGCGGGCGGCACGCGCTTGGCTTTGTCGTAATCGCGCTTGGTTACGCGGATTAAACTCGCCTCGTCCGATTCGTAATCGAGTTTCGCCGCGTGTTCCTCAAACTTGTACAGCAAATCGCCGATGGCGTCGGCGGTGAACAATTCATGCGCGAGTTTGTCGAGCGTGGCGAGTTGTTCCGCGCGCGCTGCCGTGCCGCGCAGCGGCATGTAAGTCTGCTGGTCCCAGCCGAGGACGGCGGAGGCGCGGTGCAGGTCTTCCACTTCGCCCAGCCGTTTTTTCAATTCGTGTAATTTATCGTTCAGGTTCATGGTAATGTTCTCTCTCATACTCCCGGTGATGTTCTCTTTCGTACTCTAACCGATGCTCGCTGGCGAGCGGAAAATATTCGCGATGATGATGGTGCCCCAGTCCCTCCTTGAAACCGGTCGTTGCCATGTCCAAGACAAAGTGAGTGGCGTCGGCGATATTCGCGCCGATGAATACGTCCAGCAAATACAGCAGGTAATAGACCACGTCGCCGGTTTCGCCGGCAAACGTCAAGTGAAAGCCGAGGTTGCGCACCAGCAGCGCAAACGGCACTACCGCAATCGACAAAATCGCCATCGTGTATAACCAGCGGACGCTCGTGCCGAGGATGGGCGTGTGCAAGCGGTCGCGATGCTTGACGATCTTGGCGTAGGGCCACCAGAAAACCTTGAGGATGCCCCAGTCTTCCATTGACTTGGAGGTGAACAAGTCCATGTCCGGCGATAGAATGAGACTGGAGATGGCGATTCCGGCGTCGACGGCGATGATGTCGCCGACCGACCAGCCGAAATACCACATCGCTGCGGTCGTACCGATCAGGACGATTCCGTTTGCCGTAGTATGCTCGACAAAGCCTGGCATGGTTCTCTCCGCTCTTGCGTGACGAGAAATTGTAGGCGATTATACTCTAGGCGCGCGTAAAAAGCAATCAGATTTCACTGGCGGGCTGCGCCACCGCGCGTTTGCCGCCACATCGCGTTTGTGCTACAATATTGCTGCCGCGGACTGAGCAGTCAGCCGCGAGCATGTTCGTCGTGTTAGTCGCCTAGTCGCGTGGTTAGACTACGCGACTATCTGACTCTTTGACTAATTAGCCGCTTGGATCGCATGACCGAGACGGTACGACAAATCACGTGTCGCCTTGTCGCGCCTCCCGGTTTCCGGCGAGGCGTTTATATTTTGAAGACAGAAGACCGAAGACGGGGGACGAATGATGTGTATCCGTCTTCCATCGTCTGTCGTCCGTCAATGTTGTTTCCAATATGACCAAAGCCATCATCCGCGTCGAAAACGTTCACCACGACTATTTTCCCGATACGCCGAACGCGATCCACGCGCTGCGCGGCGTCTCGTTCACCGTCCAGCGCGGCGAGTATCTTGCGATTATCGGACACAACGGATCGGGTAAATCGACGTTGGCAAAGCATCTCAACGGTTTGCTGTTGCCCACGCACGGCGACGTTTGGGTGAACGCGTGGAACACGTGCGACGCGGCGCATCGCCTCGATGTGCGCTCGACGGTTGGCATGGTGTTCCAGACGCCGGACAACCAGATCGTCGCGACGATTGTCGAGGAGGATGTCGCGTTCGGTCCGGAAAACCTCGGCGTGCCGCACGCGGAATTGCGCCAACGCGTCGACTGGGCGCTCGATACGGTCGAGATGCAGGCGTACCGCCACCGCGCGCCACACATGCTCTCGGGCGGACAAAAGCAGCGCGTCGCGATTGCCGGCATCCTCGCGATCAAACCGCAGGTGCTCGTGCTCGACGAAGCGACCGCGTTGCTCGATCCGCTGGGACGCGACCAAGTCCTGCGCGTCGCGCGGCGATTGAACGATGCCGGCACGACCATCGTTGCGGTGACGCATTTTATGCGCGAAGCCGCACTCGCCGACCGCGTGATCGTTTTGAGCGATGGTGTTGTCGCGATGGAGGGCGCGCCGCGCGAGGTGTTTCGCCAAGTCGACCGTCTGCGCGAATTGCAGCTCGACGCGCCCGAGATCACGCAACTCGCCCAGCGATTGCACGCGCGCGACGCGTCGTTTCCATCGGATGTGTTGACGGTCGATGAGTTTGTCAA
>DAIDTM010000663.1 GCA_027457205.1 Anaerolineae bacterium
CCCCCGTTCCACAGGGGAGGGAGTAAACAGACGCTGCGCGGCGATGAACATCAGCGGGACCGTCAACACGCCGAAGAAGAGCGAAAGAAAACGCACCACGAATTCGCGGTCGCCCACGAGGACCATCCAGAGATGTAGCAGATAATAGTAGAGTGGCGGCTGAATGTCGGCAGCCGTGCGCGCGGTGATGTCGGCGAGACTGAAATGCGCGAGGTAGACGCTGTACGCTTCGTCGTACCAGAGACTTTGAACGTCCAGACGAAACACGCGCAGCGCGAACGCGATGAGGAGCAGAACAACGCAGGTGATCAGCCAATTAACGCGGCGCAAAACCAAACTCCGATTTAGGATAGCGTCCATCTTAGCATAGGACGCGGCGCAGGGCAAATCATCACGGGTCGCCGACGACCTGATATGCTTTTCCGACCCGTGCAATCTCGCCGATGCTCACCCAGCGTCCATCCGCCGATACCGGCGCGGTGGTGCGCGGCGTCAGATAGAAACGCGCGTTGTCCCACGACGCGCCGAAGAAAACGCCGACGCCGATTTTCGCGCGTGCGCCCACGTCAATCGGCAGCGTATCGGCGATGACGACCTCGCCGGGCTGCCACAGCGAGGTGGGGTACCAGAATTGGATCGTCAAGTCCGGCAACTGGGCGTCCGCGCGCGGCGCGCCGTTGGCATCGGGATAAAATGGAAACAGCGCATAATTATTATCGTCCATTCCGGGCAACCGCGTCCAGTACGTCCGCAAATACACGCGCTGCCAATCGTCTTGCCGGACGTCGTATCCCAGAAAGCGAATCTTGTCGCCAAAGTCGATCACGACGCTGTGCTGCGGCTTGGCGCACGGACAGGTGCGCGCGAAATCGTAAAACCCATCGGGCAGCGTGGTCTGCGTCAAGCCGCGCTGCAACAGAATGTAACCATCGACCGCGTCGCGAATGCCAAAGCCCTGCTTGAGCGCGTTGAGATACGCCTCGCGGAAATCCACCGGATTCGTCGTGTTCGCCTGCGACACGTCGAGCAGAATGTACTGCGCGTCCAGAATCGTCGGAAAGCGATACAGCTTCAAGCGATGGCTCAGGTGCGGGAAGAGCGTCGAGGTAGTGGACGCGGGCACATCGGGTGGAATTTCCTTAACGAAACGCGCGAGCAGTTGATCGTGCGGCGTGATCGAGGGCCAAAAATACTGACCGCCAAGGGGCGTGTAACCGGCGATGGCTTGATAGCCGAGCGCGATGAGAAACGCTGGAACGACTGCGATTGCCAACGCGCGCGAACCGAATTTGCGAATTGCGAATTGCTGACTGTGGCGAAGTGCGCCAAAGCCATTGCGAATTGCCGCCGCACCGCCGATGGCTGCCAACACAAAGTACGGCGCGACCGGCGCGGAGTAGTGGTAGGTGCCTGAATACTGCGCGGGATAGCTGCTCAGCAAATTCAGCACGAACAGCGGCGAGCCGACCAGCAGCGTCGCCGGATCGAGGAGCGAGATCACGCCGGACGACGCGAGCATTTGCAGGACATACGCCCACTTGGCGGGGACGAGCAGACTGGCGACTATTTGTGGAATCGCCTCGATCAGTTTGATCGGATTGCGGCTGAACCAAGGATAGCGTCCGCCGACGTACACCGAGCGTCCGCCGGGGCTAAAATGCGGCACGATCACAAACACCGCGAAGAGAAACCAGACGATGGAAAAGATGGAGATGATCGCCGGAACAATCGAAACGTGAAACGTAAAACGTGATACGTGAATGGTGAACCGTCGGTCTGTCGTCTGTTGTCCGTCATCTGTTGTCTGTTGTCTGTTGTCTGGCGACTGACGACTGGCTACTGTCGACTGCACGGCTGCCCACACCGCCATCGCAAAGACGAGCAACGCGACATCTTCTTGCACCGCGAGCGCAATCAGCGAAAAGAGAACGTACCGTTTCCACGCGCGTTCCTCCGCGTAGTTGAACGCGAACAGGAGCGGCGCAGGCGCGAGCGTGACCGCGTGAAATTCGGCGAGGTTCGCGGCTTGCAGCGCGGGAAAGAGCAGATACATCGCCGCGAACGCGACCGCTGCCCAGTCGCTCTTGAGCCGGCGTTGGGCGATCCAGAAGATCGGCAGCGCGCCGAGCGCGATGGCAACGGATTGCAAAACAAATAGCGATTCGATGCCCGAGTAAATCAGAAAGACGAGCGGCACGACGAAGAAAATCGGCTCGACATGGTCGGTGAGGCGCGGCGCGTTGTGTCCGTCTGGGCGCGTGTCTTGCAGCCAGTTGCCATGCAGCGTGTTCCAGAGCGCCTGATCCATCTGCCCCATATCAGACGCGTAGGTGCGAAAGGTATACTGGCGCTGGATCGAGTACGCGGAGAAATAGACGCTGTACGCCGCCATCAGCGCGAGGACGATCAAAAGACCGGCGTGTTCGCGGACTGTCTTTGCGAGCGCCCCGCCGCGCGGGGCGCGAAGCAATCTCCACCACTGTTTTGGAGATTGCTTCGTCGCGTCCTTCGCTTCGCTCAGGAGCGCTCCTCGCAATGACACATCAAACAGATTTTTCGATACACTCATTTTGTGTGCTATAATATCGCGCGATGCAAGCATTCTCTCGCGCGCTCAAAAATCATTGGCAATGGCTCGCGCTCGTTTTGGCGACGCTTGCTCCGCGCCTGTACCTGCTGCATGTGTACGACATTGAGTTGTCGCAGGATGGATTCGACGCGGTCAAGACGTTGACGATTTTGCAGACGCAAGGCATCCGCGCCGTGCCGCACGACCTGATTGATCGGTTCATCCTGCATCCGTTCTACATGCTGCTGCTCGGCGCGCTGCGTTTCGCTACGCCCGCGTCAGTCGATTTCTATGCTGCCGCGCGCTTGCTCTCCGCGCTCATCGCGTGCGTCGCAGTGATCGTGATGTTTGAATTCACGCGCCGCGCGTTCGGCGAGACCGCCGCGTGGGTTGCCGCGCTGTTCCTCGCTTTCGCGCCGTCATTCCTGTGGGAAAGCATCGCCATTCTTTCTTCGACGACGTTTCTCGCGCTCTACCTCGCCGTCCTGCTCGCGCTCTGGCAATCGCGCTACCGACTCGCCGCGTGCCTTGCCTTGCTCGCCGCGGTCACGCGGTACGAAGGCATCGTCCTCATCGCGCTGGTGTTTCTCGCGCTGCTGGCGCGTGATTTTCGCGCGCGCACTCTCACCCCTAGCCCCTTCCCCGCGCGCGGTGGATGGAGAAAGGATTGGCTGGTCTGTGTCGCGTTGGCGCTCGCGTTTCCGCTGACGCTCGTCGCGACAGGCGCGCTGGCGACGGGCAACGCGCTCGAATTTCTCGGCGCGCAATCGATGGCGGCGATCTGGCTGCGCTTTTTCGCGCCCGGCCATTTTTTCCAGCGCGGCGCGTTCTTCATCACGCAGTACCCCGCGCTCTTTCCCGCGCTCATCGTCTGGCTGGGCGTCATCGGCGCGCTCATCGCGCTCGCACGGCATCGTTCGCGCGCGACCGTGTTGTTGATTGGCGTTTCCGCGCTCTATCTCGTCTTTGACGAAGCGCTGGTGTGGCTCAATTATACAACACTCGAAGTGCGATTCCTAATGTACCCCGGCTT
Organism: Anaerolineae bacterium; assembly: GCA_027457205.1. GTDB lineage: Bacteria > Chloroflexota > Anaerolineae > UBA4142 > UBA4142 > DAIDTM01. Next base: position 3,603 of record DAIDTM010000663.1, read on the forward strand.
GCCGCTGCTCGTTTTCGCGGGAGTCGCGCTGGCGCGAATACAGTCATCAGTCATCAGTCGCCAGTCGCCAGTCAAGTCGCCCAATTACCAATCGCCAATTACCACTGCCTTCCTTGCCGTCATTGTCGCCGCGCTGTGTGTCGTCAGTTATCAGCAAGGCGAGGCGGGCATCCGCTTTATCTACAACTCGATGGCGTCGATGCGGCAGATGGCGGACGAACTGGCGCGAATCGTCCCGCGCAACCAGACGACGAATCTGCTGATGTACACCGGCACCGCGGGCGCGCTCGATCTGTTCGCGCAGCAACGCGGTATGCAGTTCACCTTCACCGATTTTCGTTTTGCGCCCGACGCCAACCCCGAACAATTTTTGATCGATCGGCGTATTCAATACGTGATCTATCCGGTCGGCAACGCGTTCGCCAAAGCCAAGTATCCTTACCTCGCGCGGTTTGAAACGCAGACACACGGCGCGGTCACGTTCCAGCCGCTCACGCAATTCGCCACCTCTACCGACAACCAACTGTATTCGATCTGGGCGGTGTCGTACCAATGACGGAGGACGGAAGACGGTTACCGTCCTCCGTCTTCGGTCTTCCGTCATCAGTTCAGCGGTTGATCCTGATCCCTCCCAACGCGAACGCGACGCGGTCGCTCGCGACATCCTTTCCCACCGCGACGTTCACCGGAAAACGTCCGTCCTCTCGCTCCAGTGCCTGACCGGGTTGCGCGCCGGTCACGCCAATAAATGCTTGCCCCACGCGGAATTGATAACGCAAATCGCCGGCAACGCCGATGGAGCGCAGCGCGTCCACCGCCGATTGCTGCAGCTTGCCCGAGACGTCGTCCACGGCGACGCCAGCAACGATCTCGCCGCGCGGCAGACTGGCGATGAACTGCGCGAGCCGCGTCGATGCGTTGGCGTCCGCCAGTGTATCGAACGAGCCAACGCGGTCTACCGCGCCGCTCTGCGGATTCACCGCGACCAGGTGATAGCCGCGCTGGCTATCGATCACATTCTTCCCCGCGACAAAAATCTCGCCAAAGCGTCCGGCATCGTACCCCGCGCCGGTCGCGGCAATGTCCACCGGCGCGACGACGCCGGTATCGCCAATGGTATAGCTGTCTTGCCGCGTCGCGCTAACAGGTACGGTGTCCGCGGCAAAAACAAAATCGTTCAAGCTGTCGCGGAGGACGGACGCGGGAACGGCTACGGAATAGTCGTTCCAATCGGTTGTCAACTTCAAATCTGCCACCGGGTTGCCGTTGACGTTCACGCGCACCGGTTGTCCCGCAGATACGCCGCGCAATCGGAACGTAATCGTCTGTGTCTGCTGTGGCAACGGCAGCCAGATCAATGAATCGCCGCGCATCGCCCAGCGATAGCCCGTGCCATTCGCATCGCTTTGCGCGCGTCCCCAGCTATCGTCAAAGTACAACCGCGCGGTCTCATCGGCGGGATTGATCGTGGTGAGCGGCGGCGGCGGATCGACGCGATAGATCGTCCGCGTGTCGTCGCGATAATATTCCGTCAGCGGAAAAGTATCGCGCGCGTACTGCCCCACCTGCGGGCCGGCGAGTGCGCGGTCGATGTCGACGTACCGGATGTTGAAAAAGCGCAGCACGTCGGTCGCCGCGGCGCGGTCTTGCGCGAGCCGCGCGTCGTCCACGGTGCGCCAGGTTTCGAGCGCGATGAGTGAGTTGATCACCGGCAGTTCGAGGAAATACTGGGTTTTGAAACGCGGCGTGCGTGACGTGATGCCGCCGAGCAGCCGTTTGTGATGAACGGTCTGATAAAACTCGGCTTGGTCTTGCATCTTGCCTTGCAGCGAAATACTGCCACGCCAGCCGAGCGGCAACTCGAGAATGCTGAAATCGCCCGGTTGGCTGCCGATGGTTTGATAAATCGCGGGCACGCGCAAATCGGACAGCGGAATCGGAATGACGAGTTGCTCGAAGGCGAGCAGCACGGTCAAGCCGCCCAGTGCGACGCGGAGCGTGCCGCGCGGCGTTTGCAGCAGACGCGCCGCGCCGAACGCGATCAGCGGCGTCAGCGCCAGCATCATCATCACGTTGAAGCGGACCGGATAGCGATTCGCGTTGACGAACGGAATCACCGTCAGCGCCGCATATGGCATCGGAATACCGGTCGATTGCCCGCCGACGATCAGCGTGGGTCCCAGCATGATGAGCGCGAAGAAAATCGCGGTGATCGCCCAAAAGCGCGCCGTCTGCGCGGCGCGTTGAGCGGTAAATCCGATCAGGGCAAACGCGAGCGCGGCGTAACCGACGAATGCATAGCGCGTGTTCGCGGTGGTGAGGCGGCTTGCCAGCGTGCCGAGCAGCGGGTGTTGCGCCGACGGGACGAAGAAACTGATCGGCTCGGCGGAGAAAATCTGCACGCGCCCCAATCCCTGCGCAAGATAATAGCCGTAGCGCAGCGTGTCGTTGAGCAGACTGAGCGCCAGCGGCGCGATGCCGATCACCGCCAGAACGCCAAGCGGAATCAGGTTCGATAGAATTTGTCGCCACGCGCCGCGCTGCGTCAGCGCGTGGTAGAGCAAATAGAGCGCGGTGAAGAGCGCAAGGAGCGGCATGTAGGTCAACTCGGTCCACATCGCGAGGAGCAGAAACAGTCCCGCCCGCGCGCCGTTGCGCCACGGCTGCCGGTCGAATCGAATCAGGTAGAGCGCGTAAAAGGGCAGCCATTCGTTGCTGAGCAGCATATAGGTCGCGTCGGCATAGTTGATGTGCCACGCGCCGAAGGCGTAGAACGCGCCTGCCAGCGCCGCCGCGAGATCGGAATGGATGTTGTGGCGCGCCAGAATTTCGCGCGCGAGCAGAAACGTGCCGTACCCGCCGGCGACGAGCGAAAAGTAGAGGATCGCGTTTTGCGCGAGGATGACGCTGGTAGCGAATTGCAGCGGGACCGAGAGCAAGCCGTTCAGAAATGTGGGCGTGTACGCGACGAGGTTGATGCCGAGCGGGTAAAATATATAGTCGGTGCTGAGCGGGCTGATGCCGAGGTTAAAGATCGAGTACTTGAGCCACCAGAGACTCCACGTCTGCGCGGGGTCGTCGACGCCTTGCCCGGAGACATGCGTAGTCAAATGCAAGAACAGGGGATAGGTCAGCGCGAGCGCGAGAAAGAAATAGGCGGCGAGGACGATCACGTCGCGGCGCGCCGTCAGATGTCGCAAAGTCATGACTAGCTCCGGGGTTGGCGAGGGGCATCATAACACAACGCGCCGCACGCGTCAAAGCGCCGAATTGACTCATCAAGAATGTCGGTGAAATCAATTCGTTGACTCACGAATAAATGTCGTCCAAAATCGCCCGTTGACTCACGAATGATTGTCGGTGAAACTCCGGCTCGGTTTCAGTGCGGCAAGCCGGCGATCCAATT